>NZ_JAKUFY010000117.1:0-16758 GCF_022663675.1 Bacillus cereus group sp. BfR-BA-01355 | reverse complement strand
AGTTTGTCTAGCATCTAAAAATAAAAATTGACGTTTCACGTTGTTTGTTTCGTTCAGTTTTCAAAGAACTACTTGGTCGCTCATTTGCGACTTCCTTATGTTAACATCTTCATTTTTCAATGTCAACTAAGTTTTTCAATTTCTTTTTTGTCGTTTTCTGCGTTTCCGCATCAGCGACGGTTATTAATATATCATGCAGTATATACAGGGTCAATACTTTTTACAAAAAAATTTCACATCCCGTTAAAAACTTAAAAATCGCTGTAAAAATCATTATAGCACCCATTCATTCTTCATGGCTCCCCTCCTATCCATTTCATATCTTATCCCTTTATCAATTTACACGAGAGTGAAAATTCTAAATTTTATGTTATATTATTATTATAGGAGTGTGGTGAGAATGAGCATTAAGTATTCAAACAAAATCAATAAAATCCGGACCTTTGCATTAAGTTTAGTATTTATCGGCCTCTTCATTGCATACTTAGGTGTCTTTTTCCGCGAAAACATTATTGTTATGACAACGTTTATGATGGTTGGCTTTTTAGCTGTTATCGCTAGCACTGTCGTTTACTTTTGGATTGGTATGTTATCTACTAAGACTATCCAAATTATTTGTCCAAGCTGTGATAAGCCAACAAAAATGCTCGGCCGTGTCGATGCATGTATGCACTGCAATCAACCTTTAACACTAGATCGAGATCTAGAAGGAAAAGAATTTGATGAAAAGTATAATAAGAAGAGTTATAAATCATAAGTATCAAGGGAAATACGAGTTTGCAACACTACAAACGTTTCAACTCATTAAAAAGTTGATTTCTTAAGAAATCAACTTTTTAATTGTTTTATTAAATTTATTACACCTATTTTTTCGAAATAACAGTAAACATCCCTGTCATGTTAGGCGAATAATCTTTAAAATCATATTTTTCGTAGAATGACGTTTTACCTTGCGACGCAAACAAACCAATGAATGCTTTATCTGGAGCATTCTGATTTAAGTATTCTACTAAAGTATTCATTATTTTCTTTCCAATACCATTCTTTTGATACTCTGGATGAACCACTATATCTTGAATATAGAAATAGATAGCCCCATCACCAACAATTCTCCCCATGCCGATGATTTGATTATTATCCTTGACTGTTATACAGTAAATCGAATTTTGAAGTGATATTTCCGCCACCTCAAAGTTCATATAATTAGTCCATCCCACAGAATCACATAAATATTTATATTCTTCCAATGTTGGAATGTCACTTTTAATCTCATATTTCTTCAAAATGTCCCCTCCAAGAATTCATTTCCACCAATACAAAGTAAATTCGACAAACTTTTATCTAACCCTTCTCACTAACTTAGCACTGTAAATCCCGATTAACCTCACGCTAATCCTTATATAATAAAGAAAGAGGCTGACGTATAGCCGTCAGCCTCTTTCTTTATTATATATTACGCCTTATGACACTCTGGACAAACGCCATAAATTTCTAAGCGATGACTATTAATAACGAAGCCTGTCGTTTTTGCAGCTTCCTCTTCAAGTTGTTCCAAACCTCCATAAGGAAAATCAACAATCTTACCACATTTTTCACAAATCACATGATAATGTTGACTTGTAACATAATCAAATCTACTTGAAGCGTCTCCATAAGTTAATTCCTTTACAAGTCCAACCTCTTTAAATACACGTAAGTTATTATAGACAGTTGCAACACTCATATTTGGAAACTTACCTTCTAATGCTTTATAAATGTCATCCGCTGTTGGGTGCGTCATTGATTCCACAAGGTACTCTAAAATAGCATGACGCTGTGGAGTAATGCGTACACCCGTATTTTTCAGCATTTCTAGCGCTTCTTTTAATTCTTCTTTGACCACCGTCATGCACCCCGATTCTATACGGATTATTATTTTATAATTCTTATAAAGAGTGTACTCCTTTTCTTATAAATCGTCAATATTTCTACTATAAGTATGTGGTTTATTTTTATATTCAGGGCTTGTTTTTATGTATCTTTCCCTTTTTCTTCATATATTACATAGAAAAAAGTGCGACATAATCGCACTTGGAATACTATCATCTGAGGAGGTATGCCCTACACTTCCACTTTATGTAAGGCAGTAAAATATGTATAGACACTTGCCTTGTTTCTGCATATTTTATCTCCACTATAGATTTATTTTATATAAGAAAGAACATCCTCAATATGTCCTTTCACTTTCACTTTACGCCACTCTTTCACAAGTTCACCATCTTTATTAATAAGGAATGTAGAACGCTCGATTCCCATATACTCTTTCCCAAAGTTCTTTTTCAGCTTCCAAACATCATATAACTCTGCTACTTTATGATCTTCATCTACTAAAAGTGTAAATGGCAATTCATGTTTCTCAATGAATTTCAAATGTCTATTCGCTGAATCAGGACTTACTCCAAGAATAACCGTATCCTTCTCTTGAAATACTCCATACGCATCACGAAAATCACATGCTTCAGTTGTACATCCTGGCGTCATATCTTTCGGGTAAAAATAGAGAACTACATTTTTACCGCGGAAATCAGCTAGGCTAACTTCTTCTCCGTTACTTCCCTCTAATGTGAATTCTGGTGCCATTTCTCCTACTGTAATCATAGTTATCACTCCTACTCTTTTCCTTTACTATAACAAATGCTTCCTTATTTTTCATTGTCTATTACAGACCTCATCACAAAAGCAAAAGGGAGTGTATATCCAATTAGCGCTTCTGCAATTGCAATCCATCGCCCAATTCCAATCGGAGATATGTCACCATATCCAACAGACAATAAAGTAACTGCGCTAAAATATAAACAAACTTCAACGAGTTGAAAAGAATGAGCGTTCAAACTTTCTCCGTCCTCTTTCAAAACTGCGAAACCCATTTCCTCTAATACAACGTAACTTAATCCAAACGCGATCAGTACTGTTGTATAGATTAAAAATAATGTGGCCAAATTATACAGCGAAAAAAAACGCGTTGAATCTGAATAGGAACTCCATAATAATTGGACACTTTTCAAAATAGCGATTGCTGCAAGTAATAGAATAAATCCCCATAACATGTCCTCCACCTCATTTTATATGTATGAGACGACCATTGGATTTATCCCTTAGAAACAAACAAGCTTCTATAATTAATTCCCAGCACCACGGTACCTTTTTACCCCTTGATTCCAAAGAGTGATTGCAATCGTAAAACAGATAACACCAACAATTGGCGTCGCGAATGCATAACTATTCCATTCTGTTTTTCTTAAAAAGTATGCTGCTGGATATACTCCAACAAACGCAAACGGTAAAACAAACGTTAAAATGAAACGAATTACACGATTATAAATATTAACAGGATAGCGCCCGTAATTACCTATGTTATACATAAGGGGCATAATTGAACTTTTCGCATCTGACCAAAAACCAAGGCTCGCAAGCGTAACAAATATCCCTCCATATACAAGTGCGCCTCCTCCTACCATCAATATAAATAAGAAGAAATCATACCAGTAAAAAGATAATTGTAACTCTACAGCTGCATATCCCATTACAATCATTCCTGTAATGGCCCCAATTAAAGACTCAAGTTCCATTCTTTCTAATATAATTTGAAACAAGCTATGAATCGGTCTCGTTAATATACGATCCATCTCCCCTTTAATAATGTAACGATCATTAAAGTCCCATATGTTAAAGAAAGCTGAGAAAATGGCAAACGGCACTAAAAAGAAACCATAAATAAAGATTACTTCTTCTCTACTCCAGCCTTTTAATGCTTGTGTATGCCCAAACACAACGAGAATAAAGATTAAATTAACAGCCTGTAGTGATAAATCAGAAAGTAATCCAACGATAAAATCGCCCCGATACTCCAATTTTGTTTTTATATATTGGCTTGCATATTGCAAAAATAGTTTTATATATATCATCTCATCATCCCCCTTGTACAATTAGACGTTTTCTCGCCGTTCTCCACATAAGTACAATTGGAATAATAAGGACAATCGCCCAAATTACTTGGAATAATAATGCCTCATACAATTTATTTCCTTGTATACCTTCTGAAAAAATCATACTCGGAATATAACTAATGGCTTGAAACGGTAAAAACATCATTGCCTTTTGGGCCCATAACGGATAAAAACTAATCGGTAATAATAGACCAGAAAATAAATCAATAACAACGCGTTTTGCATACATAATTCCACTATTATTAAATAGGAAGAACGTGAGCATTCCCGTCATTAAATTAATTTGTGTATTAATAATAAAACTAAATATTAGAGACAAGAAGAAATATAACCACGTTTGAAAATTCGTTGTAATTTGCAATGAAAATAATAACGTAACGATAACCATACCTGGAATTGAAAAAAATGCAAAACGAAATATCCCTTCCCCAAGACCTTGCATCACTTTCATCCCTAAATAATTATATGGACGAATCAGTTCTACCGCTACACGTCCTTCTTGAATCTCCATCGCAATTTCCCTATCTATATTATTAAAATAAAAGGCACGTGCCATCCACGCAATTGCGATATACGTAGTCATTTGCGAAATAGATAAACTTTCAATGTTCTCTTTTCCGCTATAAATTGCTTGCCATAAAAAATAATACGCACCGATATTAATCGTATAAATTAAAATCCCGCTATAATAATTTGTGCGATACGCAAGCATCATTAAAAAGCGAATTCGAATCATTTCAATATACTTACCCATGTTTAATACCTTCTTCATAAATGTTACGAATAATTTCCTCTGTAGACACTTCATTAATTTTTAAATCTTTAATTTGAAAGGCTTGTACTACTTTAGAAATAAGCATTGAAATAATAACTTCTTCATTCGGTATTTTTGCAACCCACGCGTTTTCCTCTTTCGCTTTCGACCAAACGACATGACTATCTGGCATAACCATTGATAAAGCCTGATAGGAAACTGGTGCAATAAACTGAAAATGTATTTCCTTCTCTGCTCCCCACTGCGTACGAAGATTATTTAAAGAACCGTCATACATAATATTTCCTTCATCCAGCATGATAACACGCTCACATAATGCTTCAATATCAGTAATATCATGGGTTGTTAATAAAATTGTTGTTTTATAACGTTCATTCATTTCTTTTAAAAATTCACGTATTTTCAATTTCACAAGTACATCTAGCCCAATTGTTGGTTCATCTAAAAATAATAACGGTGGGTTATGAATTAATGCTGCCGCTAATTCACAACGCATTCTTTGACCTAGAGATAACTTTCGAACTGGCTTATCTAATAAAGGACCAATATCTAACGTTTCAATCACGTGTTCCATATGCTCTTTATACTGAGCGTCTGATACACCGTACACTTTTTTTAATAAACGAAAAGATTCTTGTACAGCAATATCCCACCAAAGTTGTGAACGTTGACCGAAAACAACACCAATGGTTCTTACAAATTCTTCTCTCTGCTTATGTGGGTTCATCCCATTTACTAAAATCTCTCCTGATGTCGGAGTCAAAATCCCCGTAAGCATTTTAATTGTTGTTGATTTACCAGCACCGTTCTCACCGATATAACCAACCATCTCACCTTGTTTTACAGTAAAAGATACATCATTTACTGCTGGTACTATTTTATAATTACGATTTAATAAATCGCGAAATGCACCCTTTAAACCCGGACGACTTGAATAGGCTGTAAATTCTTTACGTAACCCTTGTACCTCAATTACCGATTTCATAATCGGACCCCCCTCCTAAATGTCACAACGAATAGTTTACCCAACTGCCTTCTCTATCACAAACAATACGTCTTTTCGAAAAACATGTTAGAATAATACATAGATTTTTGTAAGGAGATGAATGGTAGTGAAATTCACAAAATCAGAAGCATTACATAAAGAAGCTTTAGAACATATCGTTGGCGGCGTTAATAGTCCTTCTCGTTCTTTTAAAGCAGTTGGCGGTGGCGCTCCTGTTGCTATGGAACGTGGAAAAGGTGCTTATTTCTGGGATGTAGACGGAAATAAATATATCGATTATTTAGCAGCATACGGTCCTATTATTACTGGACATGCTCACCCGCACATCACAAAAGCAATTACAACAGCTGCTGAAAATGGTGTACTTTACGGAACACCAACAGCGCTAGAAGTAAAATTTGCAAAAATGTTAAAAGAGGCAATGCCTGCTTTAGATAAAGTACGCTTTGTAAACTCTGGTACTGAAGCAGTAATGACGACAATTCGTGTTGCTCGTGCTTACACAGGCCGCACAAAAATCATGAAATTTGCTGGTTGTTACCACGGTCATTCTGATTTAGTACTTGTAGCAGCTGGATCTGGTCCTTCTACACTAGGAACACCTGACTCAGCCGGCGTACCACAAAGTATCGCTCAAGAAGTTATTACTGTTCCATTTAATAATGTAGAAACTTTAAAAGAAGCGTTAGATAAATGGGGACATGAAGTAGCGGCTATTCTTGTAGAACCGATTGTTGGAAACTTCGGTATTGTAGAGCCAAAACCTGGATTCCTTGAGAAAGTGAATGAACTTGTTCATGAAGCTGGCGCACTAGTAATTTATGATGAAGTTATTACCGCTTTCCGCTTCATGTACGGTGGTGCTCAAGATTTACTTGGCGTAACACCAGACTTAACAGCTCTTGGTAAAGTTATTGGCGGCGGACTTCCAATCGGTGCTTACGGTGGTAAGAAAGAAATTATGGAACAAGTTGCTCCGCTTGGCCCTGCATATCAAGCAGGTACAATGGCAGGAAATCCTGCTTCTATGGCATCTGGTATTGCTTGTCTAGAAGTTCTTCAACAAGAAGGACTTTATGAGAAATTAGATGAACTTGGTGCCATGCTTGAAAAAGGAATTTTAGAGCAAGCTGCAAAACATAATATCGATATTACATTAAACCGTCTAAAAGGCGCTTTAACTGTATACTTCACAACAAATACAATTGAAGATTACGATGCAGCACAAGATACAGACGGTGAAATGTTCGGTAAATTCTTCAAGCTAATGCTTCAAGAAGGAGTTAACTTAGCACCTTCAAAATACGAGGCATGGTTCTTAACGACAGAACATACAAAAGAAGATATTGAATATACAATTGAAGCTGTAGGCAGAGCATTTGCTGCTTTAGCAGATAGCAAATAATCTCGTCATTAAAAGGAAAAAAGAAAGCACATCTTTCTTTTTTCCTTTTTTCTATTTCATAAATCCCACATTAATAGTATAATTATTCATAATTATCTGTTTTATATTCTTTTACATCATTACTATCTCTGTGTACAAGGTGATTCACACCTTAAATAGTAAGATTATTCTAACTTTTACAAGAGGGGGGATTGACGGATGCTCAATAAAACAAATACATGGACACCGTCTTTATTTCGAGATTATAGAAATGCAGAACATGATGCGTGTGGAATCGTTTCCGTTATGGAGAAACGAAAAATTCCTACAAAAGAAAACATTGACCTTTGCATACAATCACTCGTCAAAATGAATCATAGAGCTGGTTTCATTAATGGCGAGGGCGATGGCATCGGCATTCACATTGATGTACCAAAAACGCTTTGGAATGAAAAACTAAAAAGTAGTGGATATAATCCAACGATTGTGGATCATCCCCACTTTATCGTTGGACATTTTTTTCTAAATAAAAAAGAAAACATTACTGCCTTAAAAGATTATATTCGTACGCAATTAAACAACAAAAACTTTACTATCATTTTCGAAAGTGATGATGTAACAAACTCAGATGCGCTCGGTCCACTCGGTAAACAAGAAGAACCTTTATTTTGGCAAGTTGCCCTTATCGCAGAAAATGAAATTACAAATATTGAGCAAACATTATTTTCTGTCACAATAAAAATAGAGGAAAACGAAGCAATTCATGTTGCTTCATTAAGTCGTGATCATGTTGTATATAAAGTTCTAGGTGCTGGTGATACACTTGTTGCCTACTATAATGATTTACAACATCCACTTATCGCTTCAACTATGACATTAGGACATAACCGCTACTCTACTAATACATTATCTAATTTTTTTCGTGTACAACCATTTAGTATTCTCGGACATAATGGTGAAATTAACACAATCGCAAAATTACGCGATCAAGCTGAAATGATTGATGTACCACTTACTGCTGGAGGCAGTGACTCTCAAGATTTAAACCGCACTTTAGAAACCCTACTTGTTCAATACGACTACAGTTTATTTGAAGCAATGGAAATACTATTTCCACCAATTATTAATGAAATTAAACTTTATGAAACACCTTTACAAGATTTATATACGTATATACGTGAAGCATGGGGACATTTTGCACAAGGACCAGCTGGCATCATTTCCCGTTTTAAAGATGAAGCTGTTTTCAGCGTTGATTCCCTTGGATTACGCCCAGTATGGAAAGTAGAGACAGAAAGCTCTTATATTTTCTCTTCTGAACCTGGAGTTGTATCACCAACTAAATATGTAGCAGAACCAAAGCCACTCGCCCCTGGAGAAAAGGTCGGATTAAAATGGAATGAACAAGATGAACTTGTTCTTTATGAATATGACAAATATCAAATCCAAGTATATAACCGTTTTAAAAAGCGAATTGATACTACCAATTATCATTTAAATTTATCTATCCCTGAAACGCAAAAAATCCAAGGGCTATGTGATTTTGTTCAAGTTGAAACGAAACAATACGTCGCTTTCGGATGGGACCGAGAACATATTCAGCTTCTTGAACAGATGGCAACAAAAGGTGTTGAACCAATACGCTCACTTGGGCATGACTCACCACTTGCCGCACTTGATACTGATAGACGAAATATCGCTGACTTTATTAAAGAAAGTGTAGCTGTTGTTACAAACCCAGCAATTGACCGTGACCGTGAAATTGAACACTTCTCTACACGTACTGTACTTGGAGAGCGTCCAAGTTTATTAAGCGGCGCAAAACGGCCATTTGTAGTTGAAATGCTTTCACCAATTATTTTAGAAGGCAGCGTGGCACAACCTATTGCAGAGGAATTACACACAATTACGTACGAACAACTCACAGCGTTATTTAGGACTCATAACTCTATTGCCACAATCTCTGCTACATTCAGCTCGTCAGAAACCCTGCAATGTGCATTAAGCCGCATTAGTTCTGAAGCGATAGCTGCTGTTAACAATGGTGCTTCCCTACTAGTATTAGATGACGCAAAAGCCCATCTAAATGAACGCTTGTGGATTGATCCACATTTAGTTACCGCGAAAGTACATCAAGAATTAAGTGAAAATAAATTACGCCGCAATTGTTCTCTCGTTATACGTTCTGGTGCCCTTCGCTCCTTACATGACATTGTCACGCTATATGGATTAGGAGCAGATAGTATTAATCCATATTTATTATTCGCGACTGTAAGTGATGGAACAAAAACACCAATTACGAATCTGTATAATGCACTTAATAAAGGATTAGAAAAAGTCATTTCAACAATTGGAATTCATGAGTTACGTGGTTACGGACGTCTCTATTCATCTATTGGGTTACATGAGGAAATTGCAAATATATTACAAATCACAAATTTCTTCGGTTCAAATGATTTAGCTTTTTCACTTGAATCACTTGCTGAAGATGCAAAAATACGAGCAGAGGATTATAACAATCCTAAAATTAGAATGCGAAAATCATTTCATATATTCCCGCGAATTTGGAAAGCAATCGGCGATGTTGCAAAAGGAAATCCTTATGATGACTACCGTGACAAGTTAAGTGAACTAGAAGAGAATAATCCAATCGCAATCAGACACCTTGTTCAAACGAAACAAACAAAACATGTCGTTCCAACTGAAGAAGTATCTATCGGCATTCAAAATCATAATTTACCATTTATTATTAGTTCTATGTCATTTGGTTCTCAAAACGAAATTGCCTTTCGCGCATATGCAGAAGCGGCCGATCAGCTAAATATGATTAGCTTGAACGGTGAAGGCGGCGAAATTAAAGATATGATCGGGAAATACCCACATACACGCGGACAACAAGTGGCATCTGGGCGATTTGGAGTAAATGCCGAACTACTAAACTCATCGAATTTAATTGAAATCAAAATCGGTCAAGGCGCAAAGCCTGGTGAAGGTGGGCATTTACCTGGTTCAAAAGTGACAGCCAAAATCGCTGAAGCACGTAATGCGACAATCGGCTCAGATTTAATTTCACCTTCTAACAACCATGATATTTATTCAATTGAAGATTTAGCTCAAATGATTACGGAAATTAAAACAGCTAATCAACTTGCCAAAGTAGCCGTGAAAGTCCCTGTTGTTCCTAATATCGGAACAATTGCTGTCGGTATCGCCAAAGCTGGTGCTGATTTTATTAACATTAGCGGATTCGATGGTGGAACAGGTGCTGCACGTATTCACGCCTTGCAACATGTAGGTCTTCCTGTAGAAATTGGTGTTAAAGCCGCTCACAACGCTTTATTAGAAGCGAGCATGAGACATAAAGTAGAGATTTGGGCAGATGGTGGTATTCGAAGTGTAAATGATGCCTTGAAAATCATGCTCCTCGGAGCAAACCGTATTGGATTTGGCACACTGTCAATGATTGCAATCGGCTGTACTACTTGCCGTGGGTGCCATCTAGATACTTGCCATGTTGGAATTGCGACACAAATTGAGTCTGAAGCACAGGCAAAAGAACATGGATTACGCCGCTTCGTCCCACGCGAATTAGAAAGCGCAGTTGCTGGCCTGCTAAATTTATTCACCTCTTTCGGTGTAGAACTAAAACGATTAACAGGACAGCTTGGGTATACAAATTTACAAGCAATTGTCGGGCGTTCTGATTTATTAGAGCAAGTTCGGGGCGAAAATTTATTAAACTTATGTAATTTACTACAAATAATAGAACATCCATCTGTTACAACAACAAAAGACGTACCAGAAAAACAATTTAAAACAGTTCATTCCGCTGACTCAAAAGAATTAGTAGGCGTTGGTGTAGAGCAACGCGTTATGGGCGGTCTAGAATCATGTTATCGCGTTCGCAGTAAACTATATGAAGCTACTCAACTTGAACCACTTACATTAAAGTATACGAATGGTTCTATCCCTGGAAATGGGTTAGGTGCTTACAATAGTGAAAATTTATTTATACACGTAAATGGCGGCGCACAAGATGGCATTGGTAAAACTTCCTTTGGTGGTGGTATTTATATAACGAAATCAAAAGGAAAAGACGGAGTATATTATAACGGTTCTGTCGGAAAAGGATTTGGATATGGGGCACAAAAAGGGGCACTATACGTGCAAGGGAACGCTGATGCTCGTGCTGGCATTCGCCTTTCTGGGGCAGACATGATCATTGGAGGTAGAATAACAAAACCACTCCGTGAAAAAGAGCAAGGAAATATAGGTGCATACTCCAATATTAAAGGTTTTGCTTTTGAATATATGACAAATGGGCGAGCGCTTGTTTTAGGTGACCCTGGTCCATGGATTTGCGCTGGCATGACTGGCGGTGTTGTTTATTTGCGTCATGATTCAAACTTAGGCTTAACAGAACAGGCCTTAAAAAGAAGAATTGCAAAAGGGGCAAATGTTACATTACAATCAATTAGTAAAAATGGTTTGAAAGATGTAACTGAATTATTGCTAGACTATATTCGTGTACTAAACGAGCATGAGCAATATGAGGAAGTTGCTTTGTTAACCCCATTATTAGATGATATACAGAACCAGTTTTTTGAAATTATCCCAAAAAAAGAACAGGCAGATCCATCTATCTCAACAGAGTAACATGAGTAATTTTCATTATTAAGAAAAAATTGACGAAGTACACTTCTCATAGTAATCTATAGTAACAATTTGAGACCTGCTGAAATTCAGCAGGTCTTTTTACTAAAAACTGATGTTTAAAAGAAATTAGGAAAAATTATAAAGTGAAACTTTAATTAGCCTACAGCAATTGAGCGTTTACCGGCATCCAGCTACTGAATTTAGAGGCGGGAATCTTACTGTTCACAATTAGCCGGATAAAATGAATACTAATTTCTTTTAACGTCACTAAAATATCACTTGCTAACATATTGTAATGAATGTATAGTATCATGTTGTACATTCATTATGACAAGAGAAAGGATCTTATTAAGGGTATGAAACTTGGTGCTCGCATTTTAAAAACGGGTATTGCCATCACGTTAGCTTTATTTGCTTGTATTTTACTTCAATTACCGAGTCCGGTATTTGCGGGAATTTCAGCTATCTTTGCTGTTCAACCGTCTGTATACCGTTCTTATTTAACCGCACTTGAACAGATTCAAGCAAATGTAATCGGTGCGATATTTGCTATCGCATTTGCTACTGCTTTTGGACATAATCCTTTTATTATTGGATTAACATGTATATTAGTAATTGCTCTTACACTGCAATTACGATTAGAAAACACAATATCAATTGCTTTAGTAACAGTTATCGCCATTATGGAGTATCAAGGCGAAGACTTCTTTAGTTTTGCCTTACTTCGATTTGCGACAATTATGATTGGTATTATTGCGGCTTCACTTGTAAATTTAGTATTTATGCCGCCGAAATATGAAACAAAACTTTATCATCGTATCGTTGATAATACAGAAGAAATTGTAAAATGGATTCGAATGAATAGCAGGCAGGCTTCTGATTTTACAACGCTAAAAACTGATATTGATCGTATGAAAGAAAAAATGATCAAACTAAATCATTACTATTTGCTGTATAAAGAAGAAAGAAGCTACACGAAAAAAGTAAAGTTCGCAAAAATTCGTAAGCTCGTTTTATTCAGACAAATGTTAGCGACAACAAGCCGTGCTTTAAGTACGTTAAAATCATTACACCGTACTGAAAATGAACTACGCTACATGCCGGAAGAATTTCAGGAATCTATCCAAAACGAACTTGATTCATTAACGCATTATCATGAACAAGTTTTATTAAAATTCATTGGTAAAGCAAAAAAACAACAATCAGTTGAAATGCTTGATGAAGTTGAAACAGGTAAACAAGAATTAATTGATATCTTTATGGAATATCAAAACAAGGACGATGAAGAAGCATATAAAACATGGTTACATCTCTTCCCTCTTATTTCTTCCATCATTAACTATAGTGAAGAAGTAGAGCATTTAGATTTACTTGTAGATAGCTTCTACACATACCATAAACCAGAAAAAGAACTCCAAATCGATGATAAAAAAGAAGACGAATAAAAAAGCAGCTCCTTTTATGCTAAAGGAGCTGTTTCTGTTATATGTTGAAGTTGATATAAATTATAATAAAATCCTCTTTTTCGCATTAACTCTTCATGAGAACCGGTTTCTTTAATCTGACCGTCTTCAATGTAAATGATCGTATCAACATGCGTAATTGTCGCTAATCGATGTGCAATTATAATCGTTGTCCGGTCAGCAGCTAACGTCTGAAGCGCCTCTTGAATATACCTTTCATTTTCTAAATCTAAAGCCGAAGTTGCTTCATCCAATATAAGTACCGACGGATTCTTTAGAAATACGCGTGCAATTGCCACGCGTTGCCTTTGCCCACCCGATAGCTTCACACCACGTTCTCCAACGACAGTATTATAACCATCTGGTAAATCTATAATAAAGTCATGAATTTGCGCAGCTTTGGCAGCTGCAATCACTTCTTTCTCTGTAGCTTTCGGATTTCCATATAAAATATTAGCTTCAATTGTATCGCTAAACAATAAATTATCTTGCAGTACAATTCCAATATTACTACGTAAATTTCTCATATTATACTTCCTTACATCTATGCCATCTACATAAACCGTGCCTTCAGAAACATCATAGAAACGCGGGATCAAACTAGCAAGAGATGACTTCCCTCCTCCACTCGCTCCTACAAGCGCTACTTTCTCTCCAGACTGCATAGTTAATGACAAGTTGTGTAATATCTCTTTTTCATCTGCATTATAACGAAAAGAAACATTATCAAATACAATTTCTCCATTTAATTTTTCCGTTTGTATCGCATTTGGCACATTAACAATATCGTATTTTTCATCTAACAGTTCAAACACACGATCCATCGATGCAAAAGATTGTGTCAATGTTGTAGATGAATTAACAAGGCGGCGAAGCGGACTATATAAACTATCCATATATCCAACAAAGGCTACCATCGTCCCTAGCGTTAACTGCCCCTGAATTACTTCATATGCTGCAAAACCAATCACAAGTAACGGACCTAAATCGGTTAACGTATTTACTGCCGAAAATGTTCTCGCCGTCCAACTTGTATGGTTTAATGCTTTCGTTAAAAATTCATTATTTCTTTTTTCAAACTGCTTCCCCTCATACTCTTCTAACGCAAAGCTACGTGTCACTTGCATTCCTTGAATACGTTCATGCAAATACCCTTGCATCGTCGCTAACGCTTGTGAACGCTCTTTCGTCAATTTCCGAAGACGTCCGAAAAAATATTTCACTGCTATTACATAAATAGGTAAAATCAATAACGCAACAAATGTTAATTTTATATTCATAGAAAACATAACAATGATAGCGATAGCAATTGTTGCAGTATCTAACCAGACGTTCATCAAACCTGTAATTACAAAATCTTTCGTTTGTTCTACATCATGGATGACCCGTGAAATAATCTCCCCTGTTTTCGTATTCGAATAATAACGTAAGCTTAACTTTTGTAAGTGACCGAAAATATGCTTCCGCAAATCATACAGTATTGTATTTGCGATACGTTGCGCGAAATATTGACGATAATATTCAATCGGTGGTCTTAATACCGCAAAAATAAAAAAAGCAATTCCAATCGCTGTTATTAATTGAGATGTTTTATCTTGAAGTGAACCCGCCCCTTGAATTACATCATCGATAATATACTTTAATAACCACGGCATAATAAGTGGAATACCGAACTTAACTAGTCCAATAATAATTGTAATAGCAATAAGCCATCGATATGGTTTAACAAATTGTAAATATCTTTTTATGCCCTGCACATAATCCCCCCTCTAATAGGACAAACCTGCCGGGAAATTCCCTGCAGGTTTGTTTTAATTTCTGTACATTAAATATCGTTCATACCACATATCTACGAAATCTGGTGCGAATGGACCTTTTCTTTGATGAATCCACTGTGTTAAATGTGCTACATTTCGTTTTAAAATTGTATCTATAACAGGTGGATACTGCATAATTTGACTATGTTTTTCATACTCATCTTCATCTAGAAGCGTATATGTCATATCTGGATACACTTTAATATCTAAATCATAATCAATATACTTTAATGCTTCAGAATCATACGCAAAAGGTGAGCTTAAATTGCAATAATAATATACGCCATCCTCCCTAAGCATCCCAATCACATTAAACCAATAGTTAGCATGAAAATAACAAATTGCTGGTTCGCGCGTAATCCATGTTCGACCATCTGATTCTGTAACTACTGTACGATCATTCGCTCCGATCACAAGACTCTGTGTCCCTTTTAAAATTGTTGTTTCTTCCCACATTCTATGAATGGAGCCATTATGTTTATAACTATGTATTTGTACTTTTTCTCCTTCTTTGGGAAATCCCATATATGCTCCCTTCTTTCAACTGCAAATGCCCTTTGAACGGCATTCACTTTTTTTCTATTATAACTTTTTTGTCAAAATTTTAAAACTAAAGGGATAAGACTCTATTTTCCACACTGAATATACAGGAGGTTTATCGTTGAATACAATAATCCCCAATCTTCTCAGGAAACAAGGATTGTATTGTATTATTTATAAAGTGAAACTTTAATCAGCCCTCACCAATCGGGCTTTTACGGGCAGCCCGCCCCCCACCTAACTTCTTTGCTTTCGCTGAATTTTGAGGTGGGGGTCTTACTGCCCGGCAAATAGCGGGATAAACGAGGACATGTAATAAAAAAAGCCCTTCTCTATTTGAAGGACTTTTCACCTGAGACAATGATATATCTTATCCTAAATTTGAAATCATTTTTTCAGTTGCAAAAGATTGGATTACACTATTTGTTTGTTCTTCAAATTTCTCATGTAACATCTTCAACGCTACTTCTGTTCTATATATTTCCTGACGGATAAAATGCAGTTCCTTTTTATCGCACATATCTTTTTCATTCATTTCAATTTGTTGATACTTCTCTAGATGTGCTTGTAACTTTAACAACTCATCCATCGTTTCTAATTGCTCCCCTACCAACTTATCAAAATCGTTCATTACTTACCCCCTTTGGACTTATTCATCAGTTATTATTCCTAATTACATATTTCTAATTGTTAACTTCCTTTTCCTTTGACTACATTTGTTGACTTATTAGAAGTTATGTCGTTCATTTTCTTTTCATTACAAAGATCCACACACAAAGAAAACACTTCTCTCGAATTGGAGAAGTGTTTTTCTTTCATTACTCGTTTGAACTAGAAGATTGTGATTGTTTTGCAGCTGACTTAGCATTTTGTTTTTTCACAGCATGCACGTCTGTTTCAGTTGCAAATTCTGTACCATAGCTAGCGTTTGCACTTTGTGCACCAGAAGCTTGTGCTTTCTTTGCTTCTGATTGTGCGTTTGCTTGTTTTACTGCTTGTACATTTGTTTCAGTCGCAAACTCTGTACCATAACTAGCATTTGTACTTTGAATGCTAGCACCAGAAGTTGCCTTGTTATAACCTTGTTGTTTTTTACTCATCTTTCTCACCTCCACAACCAATAATGTAACC
>NZ_JAKUFY010000116.1:0-16766 GCF_022663675.1 Bacillus cereus group sp. BfR-BA-01355 | reverse complement strand
CCAGTGTTTCCGTTAGAACCGCTGTTGCGCCTGCCGTCGCAACTAAAATAATTACGTGGGTACATATATGTTCTCCTTTCTATATTTTCAAAATTTAGTTTTTAAAATAGAACTACTATATATATATTATGAATTCTATAATTTTGTGTGGCAGATCGTATTTTGTGTCTAGATTTCAAAAGATAGCGGGAGGAGAATTAAGTAGTGTTAGAGCCACCATTTCTCCTGCGGAAGCAAAATAACATCCACATCAAAATTCTCTTTAAACCAATCATACATCAATGTCTCTTTTACTAAATATTCAGAGGCAGAGTGTGACACGCCAATTAGAGACATATTCGTTTCTTTTACATAATCCATAATGAGCGAGTATTTATGTCGGCCGTAATCATTGTCGATATGGCAATGGATTTCTCCTGTAATATATGCTTCAGCACCTTTTTCTTCTGCTTCCTTCATTAAAGATACAACATCGCCACATCCAGCGATAATTGCGATTTTTTTGATGGAATCATGTCGTTTACCTTCGAAGTCTGTGTAAGGAATCTGGAAGAGTTGTTTTAGATGTTTTTGGAGTGCTTCTGTTGATGTTTCATCTATTTCACAAATAAGGCCAACTGGTTCTTGTTCTGGACCTCCATATGCAAAGTCGTCCACTACAGTAGCGTTTAATGCTTTTGCAATTGAAATACTCGTTCCATGTGTTTGATGAAAATCCATTGGTACGTGACATGTATATATAGAAAGTTGTTTTTCTTTTATTCCTTGCAAATATTTTTCAGGAATTGGTATGAAACCGCGGCCTGATCTTCCAATTGGATCACCGCACTCCATTACAAGGGGATGGTGCATAAAGAGTAAATCACCGGGTGTGGATTGTGAAATGAATGTTTCAAGAACGTCATCTGTAGGGAATACAGCTAAAAATACTTTGTTTACATTTCCAGATCCGTGTATCATAAGACCGTTAAATAAATCTACAAAAGTTGCTTCGAAAAATTGTTGCCAAGGAAATTTGATAGAATCATATACGGCTGGGATAAATCGACTAAAAGCACTATCTTTTCCGTATTTTTCAATTTGAAATAAGTGATCGAGTGATTGCTCTATTTTTTTTAAGGCTGGCATGTTTAATAATCCTCCTTAAGATGATTCTTGCTTTATGAGTTGTTTGTATTCTTCGTAGCAAAATAAGAAGCGGATAGGAAACAAATAAAACCTAGAATCCAGCCAATAGAAGGAAAATAGGGAAGTACATGCTGTAATAGCATTCCGCTAGAAATGAAGAAACTACTAAATAGACCTAATAACATAGGATATCGTTGTAGTTTGAACACAGATAGTAAACATCCTTTCTCCTGCATGAACTACTCATAAAAGCTCGATTGCTGAAACTTTATCACATACATTGTATATTAGTCTTAATTTTCTGTATATAACTTTTAAGAAAAATGGTGATACAATATATGAATGATAAGAGAAGAGAGGATGAAGATTAACATATGTACGTTACTGTAACAGAAGCAGCATATAAAAAGATTATGGATACGATCCCAAGTGAAGCGAAATATATAAAGTTATTTTACGATAATGAAGGTTGCGGTTGTGTTATGAGCGGAATCATCGATTTAGTAGCTGTAGCAGAGAAAGATGAGCGCGATGTGGATATTGAATCAAGCACAATGAATTTTATCGCTGATCGTACAAAGCTTGTATTTATGGACGATAAGTTAACGGTTGATTGGCATGAAGGTGGAGGAACTTTTCAGTTGAAGAGCCCAAGCCAGTTTTATAATCCAAATATGAAATTACACGTTCGAGTATAGTAAAGGAAATGTGAGTCCAAAATGTATTTTGGACTCACATTTTTTTATTTTATAAGTCGCTATTATTGTCGATTTTTGTTGATAAGTCGATATATTGAAAAAATCGCCGATATAAATGGAGTTGCGCCAATATAATTTCATTTACCAAAACGTTTCATATAATAAAAAGTTTTTTCACATAATGAAATGTACACATGATTGAATTTTCTGTATAATTTTCTTTGCGGAGGGGATACGCATGAGAAGATGGGGAATTGAGTTATTAATTTTAAGTGTTGTTATTATTTGGGGGATTAACTATACAATTGCGAAGTATGGACTTTTAGAATTTACAACAATTGAGTTTACCGCACTTCGTATGATGGCGGCGGCACCGCTCCTGTTACTTCTTACTTTTTTTATTGAAAAGTCGGTTTATATGGAGCGAAAGGATATACCTAGATTAATCATCGTTAGCGTTGTAGGTATTGTACTGTATCAAACGTTATTTATGGAAACTGTCAAATATACATCCGCTACAAATGCCTCTTTACTCATTTCTATTTCACCTATTTTTACAACTGTATTTGCGATTTTTCTGAAACAAGAAAAGTTTTCTTCTCGAAAGCTCATAGGTTCTATCATTGCCTTTAGTGGTGCAGCATTAGTTTTAGTAGCAGGACATTCACTTGCTAGTTCTTTTTATGGCAATGGAATTGGACTTATTACATCAATATGCTGGGGGCTTTATCCTGTTTTAGCAGGACCATTAATTAAAAAATATTCAGCACTACGTGTTACCGCATGGTCAGCCTTAGTTGGCGCGATTCCGCTTTTATTGTTAAGTGGACCATATGTATTTATAATGCCATTTCACATTACACACGGAATGACACTATTCGCCTTACTATATTCCATTTTCTTTGTAACAGTATTCGGCTTAGTCATGTGGTATGTTGGTGTTCAAAAAATTGGGGCGTCACATACGATGGTATATATGTATATAACGCCGCTTGTAGCTGTTTTATTTGCAGCTATCTGGGCAAATGAATATGTATCGTTTCAACAAATCATCGGTGGAATTATTATTTTTTTCGGTCTATGGTTTGTGAAATCAGAGAAAGTAAAAGTTCATTCTACTGCAGGGGAACCTATATCAAAATAGGAAAACAGATCACCTATGATCTGCTTTCCTATTTTTTTATTTTTGGTAAGAAGATGAGAAATAAGATAGCAGTAATAAGTGGAATTAAGTTTAAAAATGGAATACGGAAGAGTGTAATAAGAATAATACCTGGAAGAAGAACACCGAGGACAGCGTAAAAAATGCTATGATTTTTCGTGTACCAATACAGTGAAAGTCCGATAAGTGCAGGGATAATGAGGTGAATGAGAGCCATTAAAAAATAAATCATTAGACGCCCCCTTTATTTGTGTGTTTATTACATCATATCCGTATGTTCATAGATTGATATCATTTTTTTCATAAATGGACGAAAAAGTTTGAAAAACCGTCACAAAATATGAGAATATGATGTTCGAAATCTTGTATAATATTATTTTCTAAAAACATTTAAACAACATGAACATACTGTTTATGTTGTTTTTAATTTGAGTGAAATGAATTTTAAGTAGTATGAACTCGAAAGAACTGAGTTATACAGCTTTTGTTGGATAGATAAAAATTACTGAAGAGGAGAACAGCATGATTAGTATGTCATTAAGATCGTTTAAAATTCAATCGTATTATATATTAGGTCTTCTTTTGTTAGGATGGATGTTAACACCGTTTTCAGCACACTTTTTAGGCGCTGGAATTGGACTTATTGTAAGTATGTATTGCGTTTGGCTTTTAGGGAGACGAATTGAGAAGCTTGGAGATAGTATCGTAAAGAAAACGAAAGCACCGACGCTCGGTATGTTTAACCGTTTTGCCGCTGCTATTTTGGGTGCTATTATTATGTACGAAATTGAGCATCATATGGTTATGTGGGCATTTGCAGTAGGGATTATGGGCGGTTATTTCTTAATTGTTGTTAATTTAGGATACTATAGCATGAAAGATGAGAAAGAATTAACGAAGAGCTAAAAAAGATAAAAAGATAAAAAACCTCTTTTGGATGGAATAGAGGATCCAGCGAGGGATAGAAGCGGTCAGAGCCTCTTTTAGCCCCATGCGATGTGAAACCAGAGAGATGTAATGAGTAGGGATATAATTTATATGTTCGAAACCGTGATTTGTCCCTGTGGAAATAGGTTTACTCTGGGATAAGTGATTCAGTGATGGATAGTACAACAGGAAGCGAAACTTTGCCTGAAATGCAGGTTTCTGCTTCTAATAAGTTAACATGAAATCACGTATTAGTAGGACTTTTATGTTCTTTAAAAAATTTGGATATAATACAACAAATTATTCCGATAATTAGAATAATATATTTTATCGTTTCACTTGTATGCTCAAATAAATTAACGTTAAGCATTACAAGTCCCCAAAAAATTTGGATCGCTCCGTAAATGAATAAAATTTTTCCTGCACGAGAAAAATTTTTCATAGGCTTCACCCTTTCCTGTATATGTAAATTGTAGCATAAAAAACTAAAAACGAATGAGTATAAAATGAATTTTCTGTAATTTATTGAACTAAGTCACAGATGAAGAGATTAACGTTTCACTTTATATAAGATATAAAAAGAAGCTTACGTAAAAACGTAAGCTTCTTTTTTATGTAAGTGTGTGTAACCGTTAAGCCGCATTGGGTTTTGTCGGTGAGTACGCGAAACTTTACGGTTACACGACACTTATTCATATGAGTAAAGGGTTATTCCAACAGAAAGTGTTAATTTAAGCGATTGGGCCGCCTAAGTTAATAATATCTTCAGAAACGCTTTCGAACTTTTTGAAGTTCTCTTTGAATTCATTTGCAAGCTCGATTGCTTTTGCTTTGTAAGCAGCTTTATCAGCCCAAGTTTGTTCAGGCATTAACACTTCGTCAGGTACACCTGGTACGTGAAGTGGAACTTCAAGACCGAAGATGTCATGTTTAGCTGTTTCAGTTTTTGCAAGTTCACCGCTTAATGCTGCTTGAATCATTGCACGAGTATAACCTAAGTTCATACGTTTACCAACGCCGTATTCGCCGCCAGTCCAGCCAGTGTTTACTAGGAATACTTTCGCATCGTGTTTCTCGATTTTTTCACCAAGCATTTCAGCGTAGCGAGATGCATCAAGTGGTAAGAATGGTGAACCGAAGCAAGTTGAGAATGTAGCTTGCGGAGATGTAACACCGCGCTCTGTTCCTGCTAGTTTACTAGTGTAACCACTTAAGAAATGATACATAGCTTGCTCTTTTGATAACTTACTGATTGGAGGCAATACGCCAGATGCATCAGCAGTTAAGAAAATAATAGTATTTGGGTGTCCAGCAACACTTGGCAGTACGATATTGTCGATCGCATGCATAGGGTATGCAGCACGAGTATTTTCTGTTAAAGTAGTATCGTTGTAGTCTGCGATACGCGTTTGGTTATTAATGATAACGTTTTCTAAAACAGATCCGAATTTGATTGCATCGAAAATTTGTGGTTCTTTCTCGTGAGAAAGGTTTACACATTTTGCATAGCAACCGCCTTCAATATTGAATACACCGTTATCAGACCAACCGTGCTCATCATCACCGATTAATTTACGGTTTGGATCAGCAGATAAGGTTGTTTTACCTGTTCCAGATAAACCGAAGAATAGTGCTACGTCACCTTCTTCACCTACGTTTGCAGAGCAATGCATAGAAAGAATATCTTGTTCAGGTAGTAAGAAGTTCATAATAGAGAAGATTGATTTTTTCATTTCTCCAGCGTATTCTGTACCACCAATTAGTACAATACGTTTTTCGAATGAAACCATAATGAATGCTTCAGAGTTTGTACCGTCAACAGCTGGATCAGCTTTGAAATTCGGTGCAGAAACAATTGTGAACCCTGACTCATGAGTTGTTAATTCTTCTTCAGTTGGACGAATGAATAATTGATGTACAAATAAATTGTGCCATGCATATTCATTAATAACTTGAATTGGTAGGCGGTAATTGCGGTCAGCGCCTGCAAATCCTTTGAAGACGAATAACTCTTCTTTTTCTTTTAAGTATTCTAAAACTTTAGTATATAATTTATTAAAATGTTCTTCAGAAATCGGTTGGTTCACAGCTCCCCAAGCAATTTTGTCAGCAACCGATGCTTCTTTCACAATAAATTTATCTTTAGGAGAACGTCCTGTATATTTTCCTGTTGAAGCAGAAACGGCACCAGTAGAAGTTAATTTCCCTTCATTTCGCATTAATACTTTTTCCACTAATTGCGGAACACTTAGTTGAATCTGTGCATTGCTTCCGTTCAATAATTCGTGTAAACCAATTTGGACATTCACAGTACTCATATTTATATACCATCCTTTTCATTTAATGAAATATTTCTCGTAATCCCCAACAAGAGTATAACACAATTATATAAATAATGTATACTATTTATTTCTTTTTGTTTGTGTGAATGTATTATTTCCCTATTAATATTTCATTTTAGGCGTATTGAGAAAAACTTTCAGGAAAATGTGAATATTAATTGACAAATGAATATCATTTCTTTAGTATAGGTTGGGACGGATACTCTCTTATCCCGAGCTGGCGGAGGGACAGGCCCGATGAAGCCCAGCAACCTCACTTGTATTGATAAATGCAGGTGAATAGGTGCTAAAACCTGTGCGAGGCTACAGGTCTCGAACGATAAGAGCGAAGGGCAAAAAGCAGTATGCAAGTAGCAAATTAAACCTTTCCTCTATGTAAAGTAGGAAAGGTTTTTCTGTATGCTTGTGTGGGAGAATAAATGTATGTCGCAGTTTGTGGCAAATTAAGGATGAGTTCCGTACAATATATACAATTACTGTAGGGAGGTTTACCACATGACAAAAAAACGTCATCTGTTCACATCTGAGTCTGTAACTGAAGGACATCCAGATAAAATTTGTGACCAAATTTCTGATTCAATTTTAGATGCGATCTTATCAAAAGACGCAAATGCACGTGTAGCTTGTGAAACAACTGTAACAACTGGTTTAGTATTGGTAGCGGGGGAAATTACGACTTCTACTTACGTAGATATTCCGAAAATCGTTCGTGAAACAATTCAAGGCATTGGTTACACACGCGCAAAATACGGATTCGATGCAGAAACTTGTGCTGTTTTAACATCTATCGATGAGCAGTCTGCTGACATCGCTATGGGTGTTGACCAAGCGCTAGAAGCACGCGAAGGTCAAATGACTGACGCTGAGATTGAGGCAATTGGTGCAGGAGACCAAGGTTTAATGTTTGGTTTTGCATGTAATGAAACACAAGAATTAATGCCACTTCCAATCTCGCTTGCTCACAAATTAGCTCGCCGTTTAACTGAAGTACGTAAAGATGATACATTATCATACTTACGTCCAGATGGAAAAACGCAAGTTACAGTTGAGTATGATGAAAATGGTAAACCAGTACGTGTTGATACTATCGTAATTTCTACACAACATCACCCAGATGTTACATGGGAAGAAATCGATCGCGACTTAAAAGAGCACGTAATTAAAGCTGTAGTACCAGCAGAATTAATGGATGGAGAAACGAAATTCTTCATTAATCCAACTGGCCGCTTCGTAATTGGTGGACCACAAGGTGATGCTGGCTTAACAGGACGTAAAATCATCGTTGATACTTACGGTGGATACGCTCGCCACGGTGGCGGTGCATTCTCTGGTAAAGATGCAACAAAAGTTGACCGTTCTGCAGCATATGCAGCTCGTTATGTTGCGAAAAACATCGTAGCAGCTGGTCTTGCTGACAAAGCAGAAGTACAACTTGCATACGCAATCGGTGTAGCACAACCAGTATCAATTTCAGTTGATACATTCGGCACAGGTAAAGTATCTGAAGACGTACTAGTAGAACTAGTTCGTAACAACTTCGATCTTCGCCCAGCTGGTATTATTAAAATGCTAGACTTACGTCGCCCAATTTACAAACAAACAGCAGCTTACGGCCACTTCGGACGTACTGATGTAGATCTTTCATGGGAACGTACAGACAAAGCTGCAGCTTTAAAAGAGCAAGCTGGTCTATAATATATGAAAAAAAGCTTTGCGCGGTGAGCGCAAAGCTTTTTTTATTTCGTTTTACTTACAATTTGAATACATGAACTACAATATACTTCTCCATCTAGCTCAATATACTTTTTCATATTAGTCATGCCACTTGCTGGAAATGGCATATGAATCCAAGCCTTTTCATACGTTTGTATTTCCTTTTTACATGATTTACAAAGGGTGGGTTTCTTCTGGAACATATGTAATCAACCGTTCATTTGACGTGCTTTACCTGCGCAAAAGGCACTGCTTAGTAAAAATAGTGTCGCGAATATAATGCTTACTAATGTAGCGTATGGAATTGCGCCTTTTAAGGAAAAGCCGACAGTGATTGAAGCGACGAATAAGAGGATGAATGTTGTTGTTAATTTTTTATAAAGTTCCATACTATGTAGACCTCCAATTTATTTTTTAGTACAAGTTTTAAAATTGAATTCTATTATGTAGAAAATATAAAGAGTAACTAAAGATGTGTAGTCTAGGAGTATAAGAAAGTGCACTTTCCTTTTTGTGGATTAGTATACTTATATTGTATCATGGCGCATGATTGGCTTCATACATAATTGTGTAAAGATATGTATGATAAAATGAAGAAAAGTCTTTAAGAAAGGAAAGATAAAAAATGAGTGTAACTGAACATAAAAAACAAGCTCCAAAAGAAGTGCGTTGCAAGATTGTTACGATTTCCGATACACGTACGGAAGAAACGGATAAGAGCGGACAACTATTACATGAATTGTTAAAAGAAGCGGGCCATACAGTAACCTCTTATGAAATTGTAAAAGATGATAAAGAAAGTATTCAGCAAGCAGTGTTAGCTGGTTATCATAAGGAAGATGTAGATGTTGTATTAACAAATGGCGGTACTGGTATTACGAAGCGTGATGTAACAATTGAAGCAGTGTCAGCTCTATTAGATAAAG
This sequence comes from Bacillus cereus group sp. BfR-BA-01355, assembly GCF_022663675.1. NCBI lineage: Bacteria > Bacillati > Bacillota > Bacilli > Caryophanales > Bacillaceae > Bacillus > Bacillus cereus group sp. BfR-BA-01355. Next base: position 7,870 of record NZ_JAKUFY010000116.1, on the reverse strand, counting down.
AGATTGTCGGGTTTGGTGAGTTGTTCCGCATGATTAGTTATTTAGAAGATATCGGGAGCAGCGCAATGTTAAGTAGAGCGATTGGGGGTACAATTGGGCGCAAAGTAGTTTTCTCGATGCCAGGATCGAGCGGGGCGGTTCGCCTTGCGATGAATAAATTAATTTTACCGGAATTAGACCATATTACATTTGAGCTACATCGCCAATGAGTAGGTGGACTGGAATTGTATTAGCGGGCGGTATGTCGAGTAGATTTGGTGAGCCGAAAGCGTTAGCGAGCTGGCAAGGTAGTACTTTTATTGAGCATATTTTGAAAGAGATGACAAGTGCGCTCCAAGAAGTTGTAGTCATTAGTCATTCTGATATAAAAGAGCGAGTAGAGCAATTCGTACAAGTTCCTGTTATAGAAGATATCCCGCACTATAAAGGGAATGGACCGCTGGCCGGTATTGTATCAGGAATGGAATACATAGAAGCAGATTGGTATGCTATTATGCCTTGCGATGCGCCAAATGTTTCGCATGAATGGTTTACCATTTTACTGGAGCAAACGAGCAATGAATATGATGCAGTTGTACCTATTATTAACGGAAGAAAACAGCCGCTACTTGCAGCGTATCATAACCGCGTGAAAGAAAAGATTTATGCTTTACTTCAGGAAGAGAAAAGAAGTATGGGGCAGCTTTTATCACAATGTAATGTGAAGTATGTTGCTGGAGAAGATGTACAAGCGAATACAGATTGGTTTATAAATGTAAATACAAAAGAAGAATATGTGCAGGCTCAAAAAGACCTTTCAAATGAATGAAAGGTTTTTTGATATACAGAATTGGGGAACAATTGCTGTATAAAGGTATGTGAGTAAGTTGATTTTAAGGGGAATTCTTAAAATCATTATACAGCAAAAACACTGTATAACCATATATTAATTTTTATGGGTTTTTATTACAAGTCTGTTTAGTTATGTTTATTTTTGCTATAATGAATATGGAAATAAATGATATTTCACCTTATGTATCATTCATTCAACTAAAATTTACAAGTGTGTAATAAACTCCCTTCGTTTTTTGAAGGGAGTTTTTCTGTTCAAGCAAGTAACTCTGATGCGGTATGCTGAAGGACTTCTTCATACTGGTTAAGTAAGCCGCGAAAGATCTCATCCCAGCTTTTTGATTTTGCAAAAGATGAAGCTGCTATTCCCATCTGCTCAAGTTTTTCTTCATTTTGCAATAAAGAATAAATGGATGATAGAAATGCATCCTCATTTTTAGGGGGACAAAGAATTCCCGTTTTTCCATCTGTAATAATATTTTTAACCCCGCCACTATTTGCACCAATGACAGGTGTGCCACATGCGAGTGATTCAAGTACGACATTTCCGAATGTTTCAGTAGCTGATGGAAATACCATTATGTTAGAACAAGCATATGCTTCAGCTAAATCTGCACTTTGTAAATAGCCAGTAAAAGTGACATTTGTTTGTGGAACAGCTTCACGCAAATTTGTTGCTAGAGGTCCGTCTCCTGCGATGAGCCAATGAATGTCGTTTCGAGTATGCGATGTTTTAACGATAAGGTTTTGCAACGTATCAATATCTTTTTCAGGAGCAATTCGTCCTACATAGGAAAGAACGTACTTCGCTGTAATATTATATTTTTTTCGGAATAGGTCTGTATTGTAAGCTGGATGAAAGAGTGTGCAATCTACACCACGTCCCCAAATGGAGAGGGCCTGAAAGCCTTTATTTTTTAATTGATGTAATGTTTCAGAGGAGGGAACAAAATTTTTTTGCATATGACTATGAAACCATTTTAAATAGTTCCAAAGCATATTGGAGAGAAATTCAATTTTGTAATAGCGTAAATACGCATCGAAATCAGTATGATAAGAACCGACAACTGGGATGTTTAACTTTTTGGCGTAATACAGTCCACAAAGTCCCATGTTGAAAGGTGTGGCAATGTGAATAATGTCAGGTTTAAAGGAATGAAGTTCCCGTTTAATACGCGGAGTAGGAAAAGAAAAGCGACATTCTGGATATAATATTGTTAACGGGATACTTCTCATCTTGTTCACATTAGCTACGAAATTATCTTCAGCTGTATGCTGAGGGGCGAAAACAGAATAGGCGATCTGTTCTTTCTGAAAGTAACTTGTTAATCGTTCTAACGTTTTCGCAACCCCGTTAACTTGTGGCGTAAAAGTATCGGTAAAAATGGCGACTCTCATCATATCACTCCTTTATGTGAAAAGTGGGATGAATTGATAAAAAGAGATGATGCCAGAGCAAGTGCCAAGGCACATGCCGACGAACACATCTGACGGATAGTGAAGTCCTAAATAAATACGTGAAATACCGACGCATAATGCTAACGGTAATAGGAAAGCAAGTAAGCTTGGATTATAGCAAATAAATGGAATGAAGACAGAGAAAACGGCTGTTGTATGACCAGACGGGAAAGAGTGGTCTTTTAATGGATGGACTGGATATTTCGCATCCTGAATTGTTAAATAAGGACGTTTTCGTGGATACCACCTTTTTAATATTTGTACAGGAATATGGCTAATTGCTAAAGAAATAGCAGTAGCGATTGCTGCTTGGTGTAAAGTCCCTTTTGCAAAAATTAAAAAGAAAAGTGTAAGTGCAATGGAGAAAGTAGCACCACCGATATGGGTAATATTGCTGAAAAAGATGTTTAATGTTTTTTGATCAAAGTAGCGATTAATTCCTTTAAAAATGTAACATTCTATTTTATATAATCCACTGACCTTCATGAAAATTCTCCTCCCTCGTTTACATATATATGGAGATATTAGCTTTTATTTTAATAAGATTTTGTTGAGGGAGTAATAATATTTTGTAAAGAAAAAGTTAGATTTTATATAAAAAAAGCTGCCAATCTTATGGCAGCGGAAATTTACTTCTGCAATGATTTATAATATTGACCTTTTTCAACGTATTGCGTACGAATACGCTCCATATCTTTACGGTCTTCTTCTGTTAATTCACGAATGACTTTCGCGGGACGACCGAAAGCTAACGTGTTTGGTGGAATTTTCTTTCCTTGTGAAACGAGGCTTCCGGCACCGATAAAAGCTCCTTCGCCAATTTCAGCACCATCTAATATAATGGATCCCATTCCAATTAAAGCATCCTTTTTAATATGACAGCTATGTAAAATAACTTGATGCCCAACTGTAACATCATCTTCTAAAATAAGAGGATACTGAGGGCTTTGGTGGAGTGTACATTGGTCTTGTACATTTACTCGGTCTCCAATGATTGTTGCTGACACATCACCACGGATGACTGTATTAAACCAAATACTTGATTCCTCGCCAACGGAAACATCGCCTGTAATCGTAACATAGTCAGCGATAAAAGCACTACTCGCAATTTTCGGATTTTTTTCTTTGTAAGGATATATCATGTAAAGTCTTCCTTTCCTAGAGACTAGTTTTAGTGTATCAAATTATGAGAAAGAGTGAAATGGAGGAGGTCCATATGTGGAATTATGAAGCAGAGGAAGCGAAAGCTGTCATTGTTATCGTGCACGGCGCAATGGAATATCACGGACGTTACGAAGCCGTTGCGGAAATGTGGAATCACATCGGCTACCACGTCGTGATGGGGGACCTTCCGTCACATGGAACGACTTCAAGAAATAGAGGACATATTGATTCATTTGATGAATACATAGAGGAAGTTAAATTATGGGTGAAAGAAGCAAGAAAGTATAGGTTACCTATTTTTCTATTCGGTCATAGTATGGGTGGTCTTATCGTCATTCGTATGATGCAAGAAACGAAGAGAGAAGATGTAGAGGGTATTATTTTGAGTTCGCCTTGTTTAGGGGTAGTGACTGGACCCTCTGCTCCGCTTCAATTTGCTGCAAAAATATTAAATGTTGTGGCTCCAAAATTGCAATTTGCAACGAATCTTACGGTGGAAATGTCAACAAGGAATCATGAAGTGAGAGATGCAATGGAGAATGATTCATTGTTCTTGCGCAAAGTATCAGTACGTTGGTATAGTGAATTGATTAAGTCTATCGAAATTGCTCATAAAAAAATAGACGATTTTCCAGACGTTCCGCTCTTGCTAATGCAAGCATGTGAGGATAAACTTGTAGATAAAACACGTGTCCGCATGTGGTTTGATAATGTTAAAATAAGTGATAAGGCATATAAAGAATGGCCGAATTGTTATCATGAGTTATTAAATGAGTATGAGCGTGATGAAATTTTGAATTATATTCAGTCATTTACTGAAATGCATGTCAATAATATAGTAAAAACAAACAAATAAATCATTATTTGTACATTTAATAGAGGAGATGAAGGAAGAAGTGAACGTACCGAGTAATCCCATAACGCTCATGGCGAAAGTATACCGTGATGTGTTTCCGGTTGTACACCATGAGCTAGCGATGTGGAAAGAGCGTGCCTACCATATTCCGAATGATGAGCTTCATAGTCAGGCAATCGCAAGTATTGAGCATAAAACGTTTCATTGTGAGGGTGGTGGCATTTTATCGCTGCTAGCAAATGAACACCGAGAGGAATGTATTCGTTTTATCGTAGCGTATCAAACAATCAGTGACTATTTAGATAATTTATGTGATCGCAGTACATCACTTGATCCGAATGATTTTGCCGCTCTACATGAATCAATGTTAATGGCACTATCACCTGAAGTGGAAGGTGGCGGTAATTATTATCGTTATCGTGATGATCAAGATGATGGTGGTTATTTAGATGAACTTGTTGAAACGTGCCAAGATGTTTTAAAGAAAACGAAGCACTATGAAAAAATTGCTCCTGTTCTGCATGAACTTGCTTGTTATTATTGTGATTTGCAAATTCATAAACACGTGAAGTTAGAAGAAAGAGAGCCGCGCCTGAAAACTTGGTTTGAAGCACATAAAGAAAACTTACCTGAGATGAGTTGGTTTGAGTTTTCAGCATGTGCCGGTTCTACACTTGGAATTTTCTGCCTTGTAGCATATGCATTTCATGATGAATTACATGATGAAGATATTGCGAAAATTAGACAAGGATACTTTCCTTACGTACAAGGACTTCATATCTTACTTGATTATTTCATCGATCAAGAAGAAGACCGCATAGGCGGAGATTTGAATTTCTGTAGTTATTATGAAAACGAGCAAGCTATATTAGATCGTATGAAACACTTTGTAGAAGAAGCAGAGAAGAGCATTGGTGATTTGCCTCATGCGAAGTTTCATCGTCTTATAAGCCGAGGATTACTTGGTATTTATTTATCAGATCAAAAAGTATCAGCACAAAAGAATATGCACAAAATGGCACGGCGCATTGTAAAGTACGGAGGCCTCACTTCACGATTCTTCTATTGGAACGGGAAGATGTACCGAAAGAAAATGGCGCAGTGATGAAGAAAACCACTCATGTAGAGTGGTTTTCTTTTTATTATGATCGTATTTTTGAAAATACATATATGAGAAGTTCAATCGCAAAAATAACTAAAACAGATAGTCCGAATAAAGGCATGAAAGCGCCTAATATAACCATCATGATAAAGAAAACGAGTACGCTTTTCTTATCTCTTTGCTTTGGAGGTGCTGCTAATTTTCCTTTTGGCTTTCTTGCTAACCACATTTTTACTCCGTAATAAATAAGAAGTAATAGAGATAATGTCGTTAGTAAGCATAATATTTTATTTGGCCATCCGAATAAATGTCCTTCGTGAAGTGGGATACCGTAAGTGAACCATTGTGCAAGTAATCCATAATCACGATAGTCCGTTTTTGAAATGAGTTCCCCGCTATATTGATCAAAGTAAGCTGTTATCTCTTCACTTGGTGCAACATGCATCCCTGTAATACCAGAACCGCTCGATTTCGAAACAGTAAATACACCTTTCGGATCAGCTGGTAGTGAAATAACATATGGCTTCTTTATTTCAATTCCTTTTTGTAATTCATCGACAGAAATTGCTTTCGGTTCATTTGAATTCGATTCAGGAGGAGCTTCTTTTCTTGTTGCCCACGGCAATTCTTTTACCTTTGATTCAGGCGGTGCCATGTACAATTTTGGATATCCGAGTGATTCATTAGAAGATGCAATTTTATAAATTTGGTTCCCCATAAATCCTGACCATGGCAATCCAGATGCGATTAGCAGAAAGAGAGGAATTGTAAATATAATACCGATAATAGAATGACGTCTTTTTGCCTTTTCTCGCTTATTGGATGATGGTGTGTTTTTGAATTGGCGTATACTCATGTACAATCCGGTTACAATTAAAAAGATTGTCCAGCATGCCGCAAGTTCTACAGTATAGTTGACGACAGTGCCACCAACTAAAAGAGAACTATGTAATTCCCGCATGATATTGGCAAACGTTTCACTTGCGTTTTGATCCCCAACAATTTGATTATTACTATCTAAATACACATATTTTTGTTGCCCAGTATACTCATTTGCAATCGTAAGTCTCGTATTATAATCCCCATTAAACTCACTAATTTTCGCCACGCTATAATGTGGATATTTTTTCTCTGTTAAGGAAATAGAATCAGCCATCGAAATAGATTCTGTTTGAGCGCTCTTTCCAAAATATAAATCTTTATAGATGAAATCTTCAACTTCCTCCCGAAATAAATACCCAATTCCGCTCAGTGACAAAGTAATAAGAAGCGGCGTAATAAAAAGTCCAGCATAAAAATGCCAACGCCAAAAAATGTAATGAAGCGAACGATTTACTTTCATACTTTCAGTTCCCCTAACCTTCCCTATATGAATAACTACTTATTTAATATAGCGAGATTAAGTGTGATTACTTTGAAAGAATTGTGAAGAAAGTTAAAAGTTTTTAGGGGTTTCAACGTTTATAAATGTTTCTTCTTATTTGATAAATACATTTCAACAACAGCATCAGCAAGACATTGAGAGGAATCAACAAAATCCTCACTAGCCACTACATTCAAATCAGTGCATGCGATAATTGCAGTATCTATTTCATCTCTCAGTTGTAAAACGAGCGTATTCCACAATTCGCGAGCTTCTTCAATCTCTCCAGATTTAATGCAAGTAATAATTTGATTAATGCTTTCCTGCCATTTTTCATGATGAATGTATTCTATATTACGCTTTGCAATCCCATCTTGGTAAATCCTAGCTTGAACAGTTGCTTCTGTTGCGAGAAGAGCGACTCTTTTTGTATTTTCAGGAATTGCTTGTAACGTTTCATCGACTATATTTAAAATCGGGATAGAAAGCGAACGCTGTAATTCTTCAAAATAAAGATGCGCCGTATTACACGGCATGGCAATAAAGCTTACGCCAGTACTTTCAAGTTTTTGTGCTCCGTCAATAATCGCTTTTTTCATCGCTCCGTGATCAATAGGGCGATCCATGTAAAACGGTGTTGGACACGAATAAATCATCATATGAGGAAAGTCCATATCATGCTTTGCTCCGTATATTGTTTGGCACCTTGCTACAACTGTATCGACGAATGGTCCAGTTGATTTTGGCCCCATTCCTGCTAGTATTCCGATCATTGGTTTATCTCCTTTAAGATTGTATATATCCATTATATAGGAGAATAAAAAAAGACGTGCAGTGAATGCACGTCTTTTTTTGTTACGTTTTGTCGAACAATCGATATATCCGAGAAATCGTTGATATATTGTAAGTTATGATAGATATATCGAAAAAATCGTTGATATATCCTGAGTTACGATAGATATAATTGAAAAATCGTCGATATATTACCCCGCATTAACGGGCAGTAAAACTCCCACCTTAAAATTCGCCTGGAGCAAAGAGGTTAGGTGGGAGATAAACTGCCCATAAATGCCCGATTGGTTCAACTAATAATCAG
>NZ_JAKUFY010000115.1:0-16770 GCF_022663675.1 Bacillus cereus group sp. BfR-BA-01355 | reverse complement strand
TCCCTGTCGCTCCCGTTGCCCCTGTGTCGCCTGTTACTCCTGTCGCCCCCGTTGGGCCTGTGCCACCTGTTGCTCCTGTTGGACCCGTTGCCCCTGTTATTCCTGTCACTCCCGTTGGGCCTGTTGCTCCTGTTATTCCTGTCGCTCCCGTTGGACCTGTATCGCCTGTTACTCCCGTCGCTCCTGTTACTCCTGTCACTCCCGTTGGGCCTGTTGCTCCTGTTATTCCTGTCGCTCCCGTTGCCCCTGTGTCGCCTGTTACTCCTGTCGCTCCCGTTGAGCCTGTTGCTCCTGTTATTCCTGTCGCTCCCGTCGGACCGGTTGGACCAACCTTAGGAACTGTCCCATCGCAACTAAAACAGCATGAATCAACATGTACACCATTTTGATTATTACACCCACAATATCCATTTATGTTATTGCTCCATGAAGACATGTTGATCACTTCCTTTACATTCGATCTTTTTAGCGTAATCACCGAATCAAAAAACACCTATCTAAATAACAAAGAAATACTTAGCCTAGTGGGGGATAAAACACAGATTTCCTCCATACATTCTAGTAATTATTACATGCGATTCACTCTCCTTTTGCTTGTACTTTCGCCCCATCTCCACAGATTATTAACCATACACATTACGCTTTCGTACACAGACAAGTTCCCATTTAAACTTTCCACATTCGCCAATCTTTTTAGTAAAGAGGCTGATTCTTCATAAATAGCAACTATAATATATAAAAATCCGTATAACTTGTTATTTCTAGTCAAAATTTTAAAAAAATATTGACACTTAAATTATCCTCATAGTATGATTTGGGTGTTGTAATTGATAACCATTTTCACTTATGGTGCTAGTTACAAAAAACACTTAATTTGGGGGCAGAAGATGAAGAAAATTCTCAGTATTTTCATAGTAGTTCTTCTATTCGCTGTTGGATGCGGACAGCAAAAAGAGGAGAAAAAGGAAACAAAAGCGGACAATAAAAATCAAGCTATAACAATTAAACACGCTGAAGGGGAAACAAAGTTAGATAAACCAGCGAAAAAAGTAGTTGTACTTGAGTGGGTATATTCAGAAGACTTATTAGCACTTGGTGTTCAGCCAGTAGGGATGGCAGACATTAAGAATTATAATAAATGGGTAAATACAAAAACAAAACCAAGTAAAGATGTTGTAGATGTAGGGACACGTCAACAACCAAACTTAGAAGAAATTAGCCGTTTAAAACCAGATTTAATTATCACAGCTTCATTCCGTAGTAAAGCAATTAAAAATGAATTAGAGCAAATTGCACCAACAGTTATGTTTGATCCATCAACAAGCAATAACGATCACTTTGCTGAAATGACAGAAACATTTAAACAAATTGCAAAAGCAGTTGGAAAAGAAGAAGAAGGTAAAAAAGTATTAGCTGATATGGATAAAGCCTTCGCTGATGCAAAAGCAAAAATTGAGAAAGCAGACTTAAAAGATAAAAACATCGCAATGGCACAAGCATTTACTGCTAAAAACGTACCAACATTCCGTATCTTAACTGACAATTCTTTAGCTTTACAAGTTACAAAAAAATTAGGTTTAACAAATACTTTTGAAGCAGGAAAATCTGAGCCAGATGGTTTCAAACAAACAACTGTAGAATCATTACAAAGTGTACAAGATTCAAACTTCATTTACATTGTAGCGGATGAAGATAACATTTTTGACACTCAACTAAAAGGCAACCCTGCTTGGGAAGAATTAAAGTTCAAAAAAGAAAACAAAATGTATAAATTAAAAGGCGACACTTGGATTTTCGGTGGTCCTGAGTCTGCAACATCTTTAGCAACACAAGTAGCAGATGTAATGACAGCGAAGAAGTGATTACACAATGAATAGCCTACAACATACACTTCGAGCAAGTCTTGTATTCGGAGGAGGAGCAGCTCTCTTGCTCCTCCTTTTCTTTATTCATATCGGACAAGGTCAAGCAAACATTTCCTATAGTATGATTATTGATGCTCTTATCTCACCGAACCAATCACTAGAGCATCAAACTTTAATTATGCTTCGATTACCTAGGGCCGTAATTGCCATTTTAGCTGGAGGTGCTCTTGCTGCATCTGGGGTCATTTTACAAACATTAACGAAAAATCCACTTGCTGAATCCAGTACAATGGGTATTCACTCTGGCGCATATTTCTTTCTAGTAGCGGCTACAATTTTTTTACCAAAAGGTCTGCAAATTAATTCACTTCTTTTCACATTTATCGGCGGTGCTATTACCGCTTTATTTGTATACCGTATTTCTGGTGGAAAAAAGGGAACCCCACTTAGAATGGCACTAGCTGGTATGGTCGTTACATTAATGCTTTCTGCCTTTACCGGAACGATGCAGCTTTTCTATGAAAATGAAACAGCTGGTTTATTTTTATGGGGAGCTGGATCTCTTATTCAAAATAACTGGGATGGCGTTCAATTTGCTTTTCCATTTATCATTATTTCTTTCCTAGTTTTACTATTTATGTCTCGTAAACTCAACATTCTCTTACTTGGTGATGATGTCGCTGTTTCTCTTGGTGAAAAAACAGCAGTAACACGTCTTATCGCCTTCATTGCTGCGATCTTTTTAACAGCAGTAATTGTAACTGTTGTTGGACCAATTGGATTTGTTGGCTTAGTTGCACCACATTTAATGCGTCTTATTGGCTACCGTCAACACTTTACTCTCCTTCTCTCTTCTTTCTTATGGGGAGCTGTACTATTACTTGGAGCTGATGTCGTTGGTAGACTAATAGATCCAACTGGGGCTGAACTTCCTGTCGGAGCAGTCACGGCAATGATTGGATCACCTTGGCTTATTTACTTAGTCTATCGAATGATGAAATCGAAACAATATATGAATGATAACGGAGCGAATGCAGCTGGAGCTAGTTCTCACTATTACTCTTATAAAAAGGTAATCATTATCTCTATCACACTTTGCATTGTGACAATTACTCTTGGTGTTACAATCGGTAGTAACGCTTATATCGAAAGTATTACAAATGTTATATCAGGACAATTAACACAATTTGATAAAAATATGATGATGAACCTTCGTTTACCAAGAATGCTCGTTGCTGCTATTGCTGGCGCATGCCTTGCAATAAGTGGGCTTGTTTTCCAAGGTATATTACGAAACCCACTCGCCGATCCTTCTATTATTGGTATTTCATCGGGAGCTGGTGTTGGTGCTTTAACTATTATGTATGTCTTTCCCGCACTTCCTGGTTTCTTCCTACCAATTGGTGCATTTATCGGCGGACTACTTGCAGTTGGAATTGTTCTCTTCTTCTCATGGAAATCAGGATTTAGCCCAACAGCCCTTGCTTTAATAGGAATTGGTATTTCAGCTCTCGGTTCAGCGATTATTCAAATCTTTATCGTTAGAGCAAATTTGAACGTTGCTGCTGCTTTAACATGGCTATCAGGTAGCACGTATGCAAGAGGATGGAATCACTTAGAAAATATCATTCTATATCCATCGCTAATTCTTGTATTCATTATCTTTTTCTTAATAAAACAACTTGATGTTCTCGTACTTGGAGACGATTTAGCAACGGGACTCGGGCAACCAGTAAATAAAACGCGCCTTGCCCTCATTGTGTTAGCAACACTACTTGCATCTGTAAATATCGCAGCTGTCGGTACAATTGCCTTTCTAGGTCTTGTTGCGCCACACTTAGCACGAATCGTCGTTGGTATGAATCATCAAAGATTATTCGTTTGCTCCGCACTATTTGGAGCAATCCTTCTTTCCATTGCTGATTTACTCGGACGAACAATTGCATATCCGAAAGAAATTCCTTCTGGACTTGTCGTTGCTGTACTTGGAGCACCTTATTTCTTATGGTTGATGAGGAAGAGTGGGAAGAAGGTTAATTAAAAAGGAGGCTTCGTTTTAGAAGCCTCCTTTTTATATACTAAATAAAGTGAAACTTTAATTAGTGGGGGGTTTCTTCATCCCCGCTGATTATTAGCCCACACCAATCGGACTTTTATGAGCAGTGGATCTCCCACCTAACTTCTTTGCTCCAGCCGAATCTTGAGGTGGAAGTTTTACTGTCCGACGAATAGCCGGATAAATTACTCTGATCTCACTAATTTCACAGATTTAGTACTCCCCATAAACTCATGATGTACAGTTAATGTGTTCTCCTCAATTTTCAAATCAGCCTTATGCTTTATTTCCCCCACTAAAAATACAAGCTCTACAGAAATAATCCCTTGGTCCACACTTAATATTCGAAAGTCTCCTATAGTAGTCCCTTTCCCAAAAATATTATGTTCCATAAATTCTCCGCCTGTTTTCTCACTATTAATAGATTCTATTTCCAACCCAACTGGCCTGTCTGTACTTTCTGATGACATCCAAGACCCCTTTAACTTTCCAATATCAGCCTCTTTTTTCTTTTCATTTTTTAACTCTTCCTCTTTTTTCTTAACTTCTGCTTGTTGAGTTAGTAAGCCATCGATTTGCTTATTCAGCTCTTCGGCCCGTTGATTTTCCGAAATAAATTGTTGATTTTGGCCAGTATCGTTAACAATTTTATTTACTATCCCTTTAGCCTCTTCATACTTTTTATCACTCTTTAACTTCTCTGCCTTTTCCAATTGACCTATATATTGACCTTTTAACTCTTTATGCTCTATGAGCGAATCTTTTTGTTCTTTCGCTTGACTTTGAAGGATTGCGGAACCATCTTTCATCTTTTCTACTTCTTGAAACAAACCTATTGCTTGTTCTATATTTCCACTCGATTTCTCTTTTATCGAACTTATCATCTTAGTAGTTTGGTCTTTTAATACCTTTGCTTCTTTATCATCCTTTTTCTCTTCTAATGCTAGCTCAAATGATGCTACTGCCGTGTCATATTCTTTACTCGCTAACGCCAATTTCCCTTGATCCATTGCTTTTTTATAGGTTTCATTGCTACATCCTACCATTAAAAATAAAATTATGATTCCTAAAATCAATCTTTTCATAATATCTCCCTAAATTAATATAATTCTATATACACTCAATAGTATCATAAAATTTATATATAAAATTTTAAATACCATCATTAAAACATAAAGGGAACTTGTCATTTCTTCTCGAACTTAATCTATGAACATAAGTAGAGGGGGATAACAATAATGTACCAAACAATTGAAGGCTTTTTACAATCATGGACATACGAAGCAGAGTCTACTCAGAAAATGCTTGATTCATTAACCGATGCATCTTTATCACAGGAAATTGCACCTGAACATTGGACTTTAGGAAGAGTTGCTTGGCATATCGTGACGGCAATTCCTGTGATACTATCTGGCACAGGGCTAAAGTTTGAAGGAGAAACGAAAGATTATCCTGTTCCAACTTCTGCAAAAACAATTGCAGATGAATACCGTAAAGTAAACGCGGCTTTTGTTGAAACACTTCAAAGTAAATGGACTGATAAAGACTTAGCTACTATTAATGACTTCTTTGGTCGCCCTATGCCGAATTCTATATTTTTAATGACACTCATTAATCATCAAAATCACCACCGCGGGCAAATGACGGTTTTAATGCGACAAGCCGGCTTAACAGTTCCTGGCGTATATGGTCCCGCAAAAGAAGAATGGGCTGCGGCTGGAATGGAAGCTCCTAAAATGTAACGACAAAAAAGACAAGATGTTTACATATCTTGTCTTTTTCTGTAACTTGTTTCATGTGAAACTTTATAATGCATCTTCACTCTCAATATTTTTAATCCCAAAATAAGCAATCACCATACCGATCGCTGCAAATGTGAATTGAAGAGGTAGAAAAGTCGCTATCGGAAATATTGGCTGGTTATTAATTGCGATTGACACAACAATAATAGATGAAACAATTGTAGTTGGCACTGAACGTTTACGCATTCCGAAATATAGCGGGATTAAACTTATTCCCGCAGTTGCAATGGCTAAAGGAACAAGATTTATTCCTTCTTGCACTAATTGATCTACTGTAAATGGATTAGGAAGAATTGAAAAATAGCTATCTATCCCAAAGAAAACTCCTACTATTAAAATGTTAGATACAATAACTGTTATAAATGTTAATGTCGCTGTAATGACCAACTTACTAATCATCATTTTTCTCCGATTAATAGGATAAGAAAACATAAGTATTATTGTTTTATTTTTATATTCACCAATTATTAACCTTGCGATTAACACACTACCAAAAACAATAAATGTTGCTCTTACTAATGTACTAGCCGTTAACAACATCATCTGCGGATCTCTTATTTCCGGATCACCTTCTACTTGAGCAACGATGCTCGTAAAGATCATTAATGCCAGTATAGTAATATTTGCAATAACTGCCCCTTTTACGTACCAGCCAAGCTTAAACTTTTTCAATTCTAGCTTCATAAGACGTAACATGATAGTCCTCCTTTCCTCTGAAACACCTTAACCCCCAAAACCACACTAGCAATTGTAATAAGTAAAATTGCAATTACTATTATCTTTTTCACCATTCATACCCCAGTTCGTTGTTGTTTTAAGCTTACTTCATGCCACATCAACCTTGTCGATTTTACGATAAGATAGATAACTAATGAAAATCCCTAATAAACAGAGCACAATTGGGATAGCTATAAAATCAAACATACTTACTTGACCGTTTCCAGCCCCAACGTTACCACTAATCAGCATACCAATTATTACTGCGGAAGTAATCGTTGTAGGTGTCGATTTCTTTCTCATTCCAAAAAATAAAGGAATTAAACTTATACCAGATATCATAAATGCACTTATAATAGTAGCTGGAACGATAGCTATTATTTCGCCTATCGTAGCAGGTGTTTCAATCAGTCCCATCATTGGACTCACAAAATAAACGAGCAAACTAATAATGAAAGTAGCGATAATCGTGCTCACAAAACAAAAACAAAAAACAATTGTTAATTTCGCCCTCATTAGCATTTTCCTTTGCAGCGGGTACATAAACGATAGTTGCATTGTTTTGTTCTTATACTCGTCTATTACTAACCGTGATAAAATGACCGAACTAAAAATAATGAATGTTATCCTAATAAAAGTGTTTATTAAAACCATTTGTTGCGTGAAGTCAAAGAAGAGCACGTCTCCCTCAGCTTTAATTCCCAACGCCATAAGGCTTACTGCAGCGAAAATTGCTATAATACAAATTGCTACCCCTTTAAAGTAACTAGATAATTTATGTTTCTTCCATTCGAGCTTCATTAATCTAAGCATACAAACCACTCCTCCATTCTTTATATAACTGTCTTTATGCTGCTAACATTCTAATTCCAGCAGTAACGAAGCTTAACATTCCTATCACTAGTAGAATTAACAACCATTTCCGCTCTGGTTTTCTATAATATAAAATTCCACTTATTAGCATTACGATAAATCCACTTACCAGGTTCAGCCACAGTCCATTAAGCATGAATACCTTCTCCATCCATTACATTTAAGAAATATTCTTCTAAGGAACTATGTTTCTTATTAATACTTTCAATTTCCACATCGTTCATAATAAGTGCTTTTGAAATGGCCTGCTGAGACACTGACGTATCATACACACGAATCATGGTTCCACTCATTATTTTGTAGTTTTTTATACCAAGTTTATCTTCTAAAATATAAGCTGCACGTTTCACATCAGGAACAGTGATTTCAATGTACTCTGTTTGCTTTCCGTTAATACTCTTCATTGAAACTTCTTTTATTAGTTTTCCATTTTGAATCACACCAATTGTATCGGCCATTAATTCCATCTCACCTAAAATATGACTAGAAACTAATAATGTAATACCGTATTCTTTGCAGAGCATTTTAAATAAGTCTCGTAACTCTTTAATGCCAATTGGATCTAAACCGTTAATTGGTTCATCTAAAATGAGCAATTCTGGCTTTGTCACGATTGCCCTTGCAATACCGAGTCGTTGTTTCATTCCTAATGAAAAATCTTTTACTTTTTTATTATCTACCCCTTGTAGTTTCACTAAATGTAAAGCATGGTCAATTGCATTTTTATCGTAGTAGCCCATATATTCACAATGCAGGTCTAAGTTTTCTTTCGCCGTTAATTTATCATAAAAGATTGGGTATTCAATAATTGTCCCCATTCTTTTTAATACTTCATACGATGTATCTGTTAATTTCTCACCGAAAATTTCTATATCACCACTCGTCGGTTTTATTAAATTTGTAATCATTTTCATAATCGTTGTTTTACCAGCACCGTTTGGTCCTAAAAAACCATAAATTTCTCCTTTTTTCACATGCATGTTAACACCGGAAATAACTTCTTTCCCTTTAAACACTTTCGTTAACTGGTTTGTTTTTACTATATATGTCATGTTACTTTCCCCTTTCGCAATACTCTATATTTCTATAATAGACAACAGAAATCTCTTTTTTCTTACCCGTTCCTTACAAATTCCTTACGCTGAAAAAAAGCTTGTAGAATTTACTTCTCTACAAGCTAAAACAGCATCTTTTTTAATACAACTGTAAAAATTGTTTTTTCATAGGGCTTACTAGAAAGATGTATTTCTCCGTCCATCGCTTCCACAAGCCGTTTCGTAATCGTTAATCCTAGACCGCTTCCTTGGTACGATCTATTTCTTGAATCTTCAAGTGTGTACATTCGCTCAAACACTTTATCAATATGAGATTCATCAATTCCTTTTCCTTTATCCCATACGTCTATATACACACTCGTTTCATCATCTCTTAAAGTCATACCGAGTGTCTTTCCATCATCTCCATATGTAATTGCATTTGATATTAAATTATTCAATACTCTGCCTAATACTTCTACATTTCCAAGTGCGTATATATTTCTTTCTGGTATATCAATATGAACCTGAAAACCTTTCGTCGTCACTAAATCATAAAAAGATAAAATCTTCTCGCGGCAAACTTCATTCATATTTACTTTTGTCATTTCAATTGCTTTGTCACCAGATTCTAATTTTGCCAAATCAAAAAACTTATGAATTAGCTCCATCACTTCTAATGTTTTCGTATGCACTTTTTCAAGTAATATTTGTTGTTCTTCTTCACTTATCGTTTTATCCTTATTTAACATTTCTGTATATCCAAGAATAACTGTTAGTGGTGTTTTCAAGTCATGCGAAATATTTGAAAGCATTTTTCTCATCGAAATTTCTACTTTGGCATGATCTGCATTCGTTTTCTGTTTTGCATCTAATAATTGATTAATTGCCACTAATAATTTTTGCAATTCTAGATCATCTGTCATAACGAGTAACGTCTCGCCTGTTTTGTCATTTACAATACTTTCTAACTTTTCATATGTGTATCGTAAATTTTTACTACTATTTTTTCTCATTTTATATTGCATATAAATGACACATAACAATATAAAAATAATACCTATTAACAAATTGACCATATTACATCACTTCCAACTTATAGCCGATGCCCCATAACGTTTTAATATATTCTGGATTAGATGGATCACTTTCAATTTTCTCACGCAATCTTCTCATATGAACATTAATAACGTTATCATCACCGTAATACTCTTCATTCCAAACTAACGTATATATTTGCGCTTTTGTAAATACACGATTTTGATTTTTTACGAACAGTTTTAAAATCTCAAATTCTTTTAAAGTGAGCTTGAGAGGGTTCCCGTTTTTTTCTACAGTAAAATTAATTGGATCGATTGTTAAATCGCCAATCTGAATCATCTTTTCTGTTGTTTCTGTAGCCGAGTATTTCGTAGACCGCCGAATCCCTGCTTTTACACGTGCAGCCAATTCAATCATAGAAAATGGCTTACAAATGTAATCATCTGCTCCAAGTCCTAAGCCAACAGCTTTATCAACATCTGTATCTTTTGCCGACATCATTAAAATCGGAACAGCACTTTTTTCACGAATAATACGTACAACCTCTAATCCGTCTAACTTCGGCATCATTATATCAAGGATCACTAAATCAAAAGATGATTTAAAAAAGGTTTGCACCCCTGCTTCCCCGTCAGACGCCATCGTAACTTGAAAGCCTTCCTTTAATAAATATTTTTCCACCATCTCTTGAATTGAAATATCATCTTCAACTAATAAAATATGATGTGACATATGTCTATCCCCTTTTTTTACAAACATTAACATATCAATTGTATCGCAACGAATGAATGCTGGAAACAGTTATATGAATTTTCAAACCAACTTCCCTTCCTTCCTTAACAATGATATGATGAAATTCACTACGATTGTTCATAATTAACTTTATATAAAGGAGACTTATCATGTCAGAAAACAAAAAAGTAAGCTTAGCTGATTTAATGCGTGAACAACTTGCTAAGAAAAAGCAAGGAAATGGAAATGGTCAAAATGCAAAAAATCAAAACCAAGAAACGAAAAAATTACAAAACCAACAAACAAAGAAGACAAACAACCAACGTAGACGTACAGGTGTGTAAATGAACGGACAAAAACGTTCTAATATCGCACCCGGTCTTGAAGTTGATATTGTATTAAAACAAGATCAACGAACAGGCAAATTAACACGTGGCATTGTAAAAGATATTTTAACAAACTCCCCTTCCCATCCACATGGCATTAAAGTGCGATTGCAGGACGGGCAAGTCGGTAGAGTACAAAATATCGTTCAATAAGAAAAGGAGCTCAAGTAAACTCGAGCTCCTTTTTCTTTATTAACCTTTAATTTTCTCGATGAAAACTACTTTTAAATAGTCTCCTTCTTTAAATTGATCAATGGTACGGAAATCTTCTGGTAAAGAATGTTCTTCTAATATTTTATATTTGCCATTCATTTCTTTAAAGGCTGTATCGATAAAGCCTTTAAACTTTTTCATATCGAATGCACTACAATTTGTAGAAGCAACGATAATACCGTTATTTTCTGTAATAGCAATTGTTTCTTTCAATAAATTTTTATAATCTTTTGCTGCACTAAATGTATATTTTTTTGATCGGGCGAAGCTTGGAGGATCAAGTACGACCATATCAAATTTCATCTTTTTCTTAGCTGCATATTTGAAGTAAAGAAATACATCTTCTACAATAATATCTTGTGCTTCATAATCAACTTCATTGACACTAAACTGCTCAATCGTTTTACTTAAACTACGATTTGCAAGGTCAACACTCGTCGTTTTACTCGCTCCGCCAAGCGCTGCAAATACAGAGAAAGCACCTGTATAAGAGAACATATTTAACACTGTTCTTCCCTTTGCATATTTATCACGAATTTGTTTTCGAACGTTACGTTGATCTAAAAATACACCAACCATTGCCCCGTCATTTAAATAAACAGCGAAGTTCACACCGTTCTCTTTTACGATAAGCGGGAACTCACCGCGCTCTCCTGCTACGAAATCATCACCCTCAATATATTTCCCTTTCGTATCAAAACGCTTCTTCTCATAAATGCCTTTAAAGTTTGCTACTTTTTGCAGAGCTGCTATAATCTCATCTCTGAAAGTATAAATCCCTTCACTATACCAACTTACTACGTAGTAGCCGTCATAATAATCGATAATTAGTCCGCCAAGACCATCACCTTCACCGTTTAGGGCGCGGAATGCTGTCGTATCACTTGATTTATAAAATTGTTTTCGTTTATGTAAGGCAGATTTGATTTTACTTTCAAAGAAAGATTGATTAATTTGTTCACTCTCTTTTCTCGTTAAAATCCAGCCGTATCCTTTATTTTGTTTTCCATAATAACCTTTTCCGACAAAGTTGTTCTTCTCATCTACTACTTTGATGATTGTCCCTTCTTCACGAACATCGTTTAAATTTTGAATTGCATCTTTTAAAATAAGTGGATATCCACTTTTAATTTCTTTTATAAATTTCGGTTTTATTTTTATAGTTACTTCTGATCGCATATAATAACTTCCTTTCCATTTGCATGCTTTCTCTATAGGAAGCATTTAAAAAACGAGCCTGAAAAAACAGCCTCGTTTCACTATACCATATTATTGCTTTGCTAGTACAACTCGCTCATTCTCGCACTTAACCGCCACATATTTACTACGTTTTGAAATGGAAATCTCACTGTCCAAAATAATAGAAAAAAATTATATATTTCACATTTACCATTGACAATGATAATGATTTTCATTATCATTTAATGTATATGAGTTCTTGAAAATATAGCTACATTTATAGGAGGAATAAACATGATTATTGTTACAAATACAGCTAAAATTACAAAGGGAAATGGACATAAATTAATTGAGCGTTTTAATAAAGTAGGTAAAGTTGAAACGATGCCAGGCTTTTTAGGTCTAGAAGTTCTTTTAACGCAAAATACAGTTGATTATGATGAGGTAACAATTAGCACTCGATGGAATGCAAAAGAAGATTTCCAAGGTTGGACAAAGAGCGCCGCATTTAAAGATGCTCACTCACATCAAGGTGGAATGCCAGAATATATTCTTGATAATAAAATTGCTTACTATGATGTAAAAGTTGTACGTATGCCAATGGCTGCAGCACAGTAAAAACAGTTCTTTTTTAAAGTATAGAATATGAGAAGCGTTATCTATCACTTCTCATATTCTATACTTTTTTCTTTAATTTCTTTTTACTAACTTTGCGTGTATAACTAGCCTTCCAGCCTCTGGATCAAGCGCATAGTCACAAGTAGAAAGTGTTACGATTTCATCATTAGCCGTCAATTCCGTATCCGTTTTGTACAGTGATTTTTCTTGAACTTCCTTTAAGAACGATGTATATACTGCATCATTTTCAAAATCCGTTTCAATGTAATAAAAGTCCGTTGTTGTCGTATATACTGAAAAAACTTCAACGTCGTATCCTTCAAATAATGTATCGTAATATAATTTACGATGGGACATGAAAAAGTCTTCATCCAACATTTTTTTTAAACTACCAAACATAGAACCGTCTTTCATACGATGGCCATATAAAATCGTATTTCGATTTT
Organism: Bacillus cereus group sp. BfR-BA-01355; assembly: GCF_022663675.1. Taxonomy (NCBI): domain Bacteria; kingdom Bacillati; phylum Bacillota; class Bacilli; order Caryophanales; family Bacillaceae; genus Bacillus; species Bacillus cereus group sp. BfR-BA-01355. Next base: position 3,808 of record NZ_JAKUFY010000115.1, on the reverse strand, counting down.
GAGATTTCACATCATTACGATGGTCCATAAAAATGCTTCCCGCTCTCATATCTTCACCTTTATAATTACGAAATAAATAGTAATCATTATCTTTTGCTTGAACGATTGGATAATTAATTTGTGTATCATCCATCGTAATCCATCCGACTATCTCTGGATTAATTTTCTGGAGATCCTGAAACTGTTTACGTACCTCTCCGTCTTCCGATTTTTCTTCCATTGGACTTCTTTTATAAATATGTTGTGCCTCAGCCATTACTTTACGATTTTCATAATAATCCATGAAAATCCCACCCAACTCATACATTGAATAGAAAAAGATTCCTAAAAACGCAATTGTAAGTATGCGTTGAAAAAAAGAATTCTTTTTCCGTCCGTTCTTGCTATTCAAATTATCACCTCAAAACGGATTATACTCAGCCTTTAGATTCCCATAGGTACCATATACAATCCAGTATCTTCATCCTGTTTTACAATGACATCTACACCATATATTGCTTTAACCATCTCTTCTGTTATTACATCATTAGGATTACCTTTCGTAATGATCTCTCCATCTTTCATAACGATAATATGGTCGCTATAACGAATGGCTTGATTAATATCATGTAATACCATTACAATCGTTAATCCATACACTTCATTTAACTCTTTCACTAATTCTAATATTTCTAGCTGATAGTAAATATCTAAATAGGTTGTCGGTTCATCTAAGAAAAGCATTGGTGTATTTTGAGCTAATGTCATTGCGATCCAAACTCGCTGCCTCTCTCCACCGGATAAAGCATAGATTGGCTTATCACGCTTACTTTGTAAATTCGTACATACTAGTGCACGCTCTATCGCTTCTCTATCTTCATCTGTTTGCGGAGAGAAAATATTTTTATATGGCATACGCCCAAAGCTTATTAGCTTTTCCACTGTAATATCTGCTGGAGCCTCATTTTGTTGGTGGACAACTGCTAGCTTTCTAGCAAACTCTTTCGGTTTATATTCACTAATCGCTTTCCCATCAAGTATTACTTCTCCACTGCTAGGAACGTGATTTCTAGACATGACACTAAGTAATGTTGATTTCCCGCATCCATTCGGGCCAATGATTGTTGTAATTTTCCCAATTTCTATTTCACTACTAACAGACTTTAAACGATTTGTTACGTTATCATATGAAAAGGTTACATTTTTAATTTCCATCAACTTTATCACTCTTTCTAAGCAAGAATATTAAGAATGGACCACCAATAACCGCCATAATTGTTGCTGCTGGAATTTCATTAGGTGGCACAATTAACCTTCCAATCGTATCCGCCGTCAAAATTAATAACGCCCCTGCAAGAGCAGAAAATGGAATTAATACTTTATGGTCTGAACCGACCAATTGTCTTGAAATATGCGGAACTAGCAATCCTACAAAAGCAATAACACCTGCAATCGCTGTTGATACTGCCGCTAAGAGTACTGCAATGGCAGAAATAATAAGACGAACTCTCGTCACGTGCAAGCCTAAGTTTTTCGCAGTCTTATCTTGTAGCGATAATAAGTTACACCAAGCTCCTACGAACAGAGCAAGAATAAGACCAATCGTTCCATAAGTCACCATTATTTCTACATCGCCCCACGTCTTCATTGTTATGTTAGAAGTCGTCGTTTGCTTAATACTTTTAATAAAATACCCACAAATCGTAACGAATGATTCATTTAATCCAGTAAACATCGCATTAATGGCAATACCAATTAAAATAATGCGAAGTGGGCTTAACCCTGACTTCCATGAAAACGAATAAACGAGATAACACGCAAGCGCACCACCTAAAAAGGCGAATACGGGGGTCCAGAAAAAGAATTGCGGGAACAAAGTAATAATAACGAGTGTCATAAAACTTGCTCCTGAAGATATACCGATTACCCCAGCATCAGCGAGTGGATTCTTCATAACAGCTTGAAAAAGCACCCCTGAAACAGCAAGAGCCGCTCCAGTGAACAGCGCAATAATAATACGAGGGAAACGTAAATCTTTAATGACTTCAACATCTTCATTTCCACCTATAAATATCCCTTGTACAAGTTCAACAATACCTACTTCTAAACTCCCTTTCATCGCTGACAATGATGTCATAACAATGAGCAATGCAGTAACAATGAGGAAACTCCAAGTTTTTTTATTCATTCTACTCTTCCTTTATATTAAAATGCATCACGGATACATCATTTTTTTCAATTCATCTAAAGCTTCAATTGCTGCTAAATTGCCTGTCGTTCCAAATAAACGCTCTTCTAAATCATAAACACGGTTATTTTTAACCGCAGCAAAGTGTTTCCAAATATCATTTGTTTTAAATTCTTTATCAAACATTTTTACAACCTCATCAGGCATACCATGAGCTGCTCGTAAAATAATATCTGGATCAGCTTTCTTTAAATACTCTGTATTAGAAGCTAAATATTCTACTTGTTCACCTTGCACAATATTTTTACCACCTAATTGTTTTACTAAATCTCCAATATAAGAATACTCTGTTGCTACTAAATAACTTCCCGGCACACCTAATAAAATAAGCACTGTCGGTTCTTTCTTTCCTTTTACTTCCTTTTGAATGCTAGCAACCTTTTTATCTAACTTAGTTACTACTGCTTCAGCCTGTTTTTCACGTCCATATTTCTTACCTAAATCGCTAATAGAACTTTGCATATTTTTTAAACTCGTTAAATCTAAAAAGTTTGCTTTCATACCCACACCATCAAAAACTGGCTTTAATTCGTATTCAAGTGTTGTCACAGATAACACTTCTGAAGGCTTTAATGACTTTACCTTTTCCATATCTGGACTCATTGGATTCCCAACTTCAGGTAAACCTTTATATCGCTTCGGTAAAGTTTTAGAACTTGTTGGAACACCGACTAAATCTACTTCTAACGCATCCATAATTTCAGTAACAGCCACTGTTGTTGCAACAACGCGCTCTTTACTCTCACTCTTTACCTGCTTTGCTGTTTCTTTTTTTGGTGACGAGCACCCGGCTATACTCATTAACAAAATGATAGCCATTAGTACACTTACGATTTTCTTCACTCTCAATCACCACTCCCTTCCATACAATATGAAACAAGTCTTGATGCACGCGAACATGCATCAAGACTCCAAAAATTACAATCTACCTGCTCTATATTTACGAACTAGTAAAGCAAGTGAACCTAGCAGTAACACCATATATAAACCAAGTTGTGCTGTATCTGCAGTTTTTGAGTTTTTCTCTTTTTTTGAATCATTTTTTGTATCTTCTTTTTTCTTCTGACCATCTGCATTTCGGTTAAAATCAGGAGTACCTACTGTTTTTACATTATCTACTTTCGGTGTAGTCACTGGATTTTCCGGTTCATTCTTCGGTTCCTCTTTAATAGTTCCTAACGCGCCGATATTATTTGTATCAAATTGAATTTGTACATCGTAGAAATGATGATAGTTCATCTCATCGATGTCTACCTTTACTTTTGCGTTTAATTTTTTAAATAGATCTTCTACTTCAAACTGTACTACTCGCGTATTTGCATTTTTATCTTCGCTTACTACTTTCGCATCAGCGAATAGTTCCTTGTTTTCCGTTTGGAATTTCGTAATCCACGCACTATTTTTCAGCTTCATCTCAATGTATTTTTTACCATCTTTTACGATTAATTTCGCTGGATTTACAACATAGTCATGCATCTTTGAAATTTCATCTGTTTTATCTTTTAATACTTTAAATGTAATATCATATTGGCCATCTACTAAATTTTTCGGATCAACTATTACTCTCGGGTTATTATTTCC
>NZ_JAKUFY010000114.1:0-16870 GCF_022663675.1 Bacillus cereus group sp. BfR-BA-01355 | reverse complement strand
TTTGTTGGTTCTTTCACTTCTTCTTTTGACTCTTCCACTTCCTTTGTTGGTTCTTTCACTTCTTCTTTTGGTATTAATTTTTCTACTATATTCTGCATTACAATGCCACTATATAATATGCCAGTCTCATAATGATCTGCATCTAAATCAAATTCATATATTTTTTCTCCTAAAGTACGCCAAATGATTCCCTCATCAGTAAGAGTTCCACCTTCACTCTTTAGTGTAATCTTTTCAATTGGCTCTCCCTCTAAATCATATACAGGTATTTTCACTTCTTTATTTATTTCTGCATCATCCAAAATGACCTTTTGCCTTCTAACATCAATTGTTACCCACTGACCTAATTGTATTAATGGCCTTACATCACGAATCTCATTTTCAGCTAATTTTAAACTAAGTAAGTCTAACATTGAGTCAAGAACCGTTACATCTGTAATACGATTCTCAGTAAGATTTAACCACTGTAAATTTTTCAATGAAGATAGCGGTGTTATATCTTCAATTTGATTATGAGATACATTCACATTATTCAATCGTTTCAAGTTTGAGATGAAATCAATATTTTTCAGGCCTACTCCTTCTAAAGTAAGGTTTTCTAAGTTCGTCATGTACTCTAAACCTGTTATATCTTTTATCTCATTTCCTTTTTCTTTAAGTATCTCTAATTTTTTAACCTGTAATAAATCTTCTTTTGTGATAGGAGCGTTTAAGTTCTCTCTACCTAAATTCTCTTTATTAATATGTTGTTGTAAAGTTTTATCGAGAATTACATTTGCACGTTCTTTTTGTTTTTCAACTATATTCTGTATAACCGTACCATTAAATCTTATTTTACTTTCAGTAGAATTAGTATCTAGTTTAAATTCATATATTTTTTCTCCAGGACTATTCCATTTTATAAATCCGTTATTCAGAGTAGCCCCCTCACTTTTTACATTAATATTTTGAAGTGGTTCTCCCTTAAGGTTGTATACTGGGATTTTTAATTCCTCATCTACGCTTGCTTCATTTAAAAAGATTTTTTGTCTTTGAATGTCAATTGAAATTCGCTTACCTAATTCCTCAACAGGCCTTACGTCAGAAATTTCATTTGCTCCAAGATTTATCTCATGTAAATTTGTTAAAGTGCTCAACGGCGATATATCAGAGATATAATTCTCTTCTAAATTCAGCACTTGTAAATTTCCTAATTGAGATAATGGTGATATATCTTTTATTTCACTATCAGCAATTTCTAGTTCAATAAGATTACTCATTTTACTAATAGATTCAACATTATTAATTTTATTGTTCCCTATCCATAATAGTTCCACATTATTTAATCGATCAATTCCATTAAGATCACTGATTTGATTATTTGCTAAGTATAATTGTTTCATAGTTGATAATGTAAATAATGGCTGGATATCTTTAATGTTATTACCGATTAAATCTAATGTTTTGATTTTTTTCATTTTACTTAATGGTGTAAGATCAGAAATTTTATTATCTCTTAAAAAAAGCATATTAATATTCTCTAATTGCCCAATTGGATGAATACTTTCAATTGAATTAGAAGTTAAATCAACGTACTTCAAACTTCTCAATTTCGAGATAGCTGATATATCTGTTACATTAGACTCTCGTAACGTCAACTTCTCTAAATTTGTCATATACTCTAAACCAGCTATTTCATTTATCCCTTTACCTGAATAAATGGATAATGTTTTAATTTGTAATAAATCTTTCTTTGTGATTGGCGCATCTACATTATCTCTATCTAAGTTATATTTATTAATATATTTTTGTAATTGCTTATCTAATATTACATTTCCGTTTTCATCTTGTTGCTCCTCTTTATTTTCCTTTTGTTTTTCTGAAACATTGTTTTCTAAATTTATAGCATTTACTTCAAACTGCACTTGATATTTATTATCATAGGCCATCGTTGGAATATAAATATGCATTTGCATATTGTATGTTTTTCCTAATTCTCCAACTTCAAATTGAATAACCTTCGTCCCATTTTTCTTTTTGTCTTCTGATAGGACCTTTACATCATGAAACACACCTGGCGTATGAATATCCTCTGTTTTCAAGTATTGGAAGAAATCACTATCACTTAACGTTGCTGTTACAATTTTCTTTCCATTCTCAATTGTTAATTTCGGATCCTTTATATAAACAGCTGCCATAGACTCTTCATTCGTTTTATCTTTATACGCTTTAATAACAGCATCATATATACCATCTTCTAAACCTTGTCCCGTTTTATTCGCCTCAATTGCCACTGCCGCTAAAGCAGGTGTTGAATAAACAGCAAACGGAAGTGATAACGCCGCCGCTATAATCATTGCATTTATACGTTTTCTTTTATTTTGTTTCAACTTTACATCTCCTCCAAAATATATAATTCGAAATGTAATCATTTCTCGAATAAATGATAATGATTTTCATTATCATTGTCAACTAAAAAAATAAAAAGTTTACAAAAAAAGAACCTCTTTAAAAGAGGTTATGCCATTTTCTCACCTGATTCTTCTCTAAAAAAGCTTTTCATCGCATGAAATACGTCTGCTTTTTGCTTTAAAATATAGTATCTAAAGTTTTCATCTTTAATATTTTTATAGGCTGACATGAGTGTACTATGGCGATTATACTGATTCACTTCCCCATATCCAAACATATTACATTTCTTCATTAATTCTTCCACAAGCTTTACACACCTAGCGTTATCTGATGTTAAATTATCACCATCTGAAAAATGGAATGGATAAATATTATAGCGGTCTGGTGAATATTTATTATCAATCAGTTCTAATGCCTTTTTATATACGGAAGAACATATTGTTCCGCCACTTTCTCCTTTTGAGAAAAATTCTTCTTCTGTGACGACTTTCGCTTCTGTATGGTGAGCAATAAATTCAATATCAACTGTTTCATACTTTGTTCGTAAAAATCTTGTCATCCAGAAAAAGAAGCTACGTGCCATATACTTCTCCCACATTCCCATCGATCCACTCGTATCCATCATCGCTAACACAACAGCCTTTGAATCTGGCTTTAATACTTCATTCCAAGTGCGGAACTTTAAGTCTTCTTGATGAATTGGATGGAAAGATGCTTTACCACGCATCGCATTTCGTTTATATGCAGATATCATTGTTCGTTTCTTATCGATATTTCCCCATAATCCTGTTTTTCTAATGTCATTAAATTCAACATGTTCAATCCGATTTTCATCTATTTCTTTTCTCTTTAAATTAGGCAGCTCTAACTCTCTGAAAAACGCCTGCTCTAATTCTAAAATAGAGACTTCAGCTTCATAGTAATCTTCCCCAGCTGCATCTCCTGCTCCTTGCCCTTTTCCTGGCCCTTTTTGTTTTTGACCACCTGATCCATCTCTCGCAACGACATCACCAACTTTACTGTCACCGTTTCCTTGCCCAACATGTTTATTTTTATCATAATTGTATCTAATCTTATATTCATCTAGAGAACGAATTGGTATTTTTACAACATCTTTGCCATTAGACATAACTATACTTTCTTCTGTTACAAGATCGGGTAAATTATTCTTAATTGCCTCTTGTACTTTTTCTTGATGGCGTTGTTGGTCGTCATATCCTTTGCGATGGAGGGACCAGTTTTCCTGTGAAATCGTATAATTTGGTTGATTTTCTTCGCCCATTCCTTTCCCTCCTTACTGTAATTGTCTTCCTTTATGAACAGCAATCTATAAATTTTGTTCTGTACTGTGCAAGCTAGAATATTTGAAAGGTAACTGCCCACAGAAAATCATCCCATAAACATTTATAACGTTTTTCATACAATACCCGAGCATCCTAAACAAAATTTTGCCACTCACATAATAGAAAGAAATATTCAGCCACTGATAAGAAAGAAACACAATGCATTGTTGCACACATTTTTACTTTGCAACATATTGTATTGTGTTGGCTTTTTTCGTATGAATGGTTGGTTACTCTATCATATGCATATTGTAAAAATAATTGACAATAAATTCATGAAATTGCATCTTAATTTATTACATTTGGACAAGGTATGACACTTTATACACATATGAACGGATAATAAAACGCTGTCCCGCAAAATACAAGAGACAGCGTTTTGTTATCAAACTATCGGTTTAACAAGCTACCTACATAGCGTAATAATTCATTTGCTGAAGAAGAATTATAGCCATGCTCATCAATTAAACGCGCAACAACATCATTGATTTTCTTAAGCTGATTTTCGTCTGGCGTTTTCGTTGATGTTGTAATTTTCACTATATCTTTTAAATCAGCAAATAGTTTTTTCTGAATCGCTTCACGAAGACGTTCATGTGAATTATAATCAAAGCGTTTTCCTTTACGGGCATAAGCAGAAATGCGAATTAAAATCTCTTCACGGAACGCTTTCTTAGCATTTTCTGAAATCCCAATTTGCTCTTCAATTGAGCGCATTAATTTTTCATCTGGACTCATTTCTTCTCCTGTTAACGGATCACGTAATTTCGATTTATTGCAGTACGCCTCGACGTTATCTAAATAATTATCCATAAGTGTCTTAGCCGATTCTTCATATGAATAAACAAACGCCTTTTGTACTTCTTTCTTTGCGATTTCATCGTATTCTTTTCTCGCTAATGAGATGAAATTCATATAACGTTCACGGTCTTCATTACTAATCGATGGATGCTGATCCAGCCCATCTTTTAAAGATCTAAGTACATCTAACGCGTTAATAGATGGTACCTCTTTTCGAATGATTGTAGACGAAATTCGGTTAATGACATAACGAGGATCAATACCCTTCATACCTTCATCTTGATATTCTCGTTGTAGCTCCTCTACATCAATCGCATTATAACCTTCTACCGTTTCTCCATCATACAAACGCATCTTTTTAATTAAATCAATATCCGGACGCTTCGGATCTTTTAAACGAGTTAAAATAGTGAACATTGCTGCAACGCGAAGTGTGTGTGGTGCAATGTGAACATTCGACACATCACTTTCACGAATCATTTTTTCATAAATATGTTCTTCTTCACTTACTCGTAAATTATAAGGAACTGGCATTACAATAATTCTTGAGTGCAATGCCTCATTTTTCTTATTTGCTATAAATGAGCGATACTCTGTTTCATTCGTATGCGCTACAATTAATTCATCTGCTGAAATAAGCGCAAATCTTCCCGCTTTGAAATTCCCTTCTTGCGTAAGCGATAATAAGTGCCATAAAAACTTCTCATCACATTTTAACATCTCTTGGAACTCCATCATTCCTCGGTTCGCCTTATTTAATTCTCCATCAAATCGATACGCACGCGGGTCTGATTCTGAACCATATTCTGCAATCGTAGAAAAGTCCAGACTACCTGTTAAATCTGCAATATCCTGTGATTTTGGATCAGACGGGCTAAATGTACCAATCCCTGTACGGCGATCTTCAGAGAAGAAAATACGCTCTACAACTACATCCTCAATTCTTGATCCGTATTCTTGCTCTAAACGCATGACATTTAGTGGTGATAAATTTCCTTCAATTCTAACCCCATACTCATCAAAGAAATCATCTCGTAAATGATGTGGAATTAAATGCAGTGGATCCTCATGCATTGGGCATCCTTTAATTGCAAAAATTGCTCCACGATCTGTTCGTGAATATGTTTCTAATCCTCGTTTCAACATCGTAACTAACGTTGATTTCCCTCCACTAACAGGACCCATTAATAATAAAATTCTTTTTCTAACATCTAATCGTTTTGCGGATGGATGAAAATATTCCTCTACAAGACGTTCTAGAGCATCCTCTAATCCAAAGAGCTGATTACTAAAGAAGTTATACTTTCTTCTACCATCAACTTCTTCAATTCCAGCATCTTTTATCATATTGTAAATGCGAGAGTGTGCTGTTTGAGCCACCCATGGTCTTTCTTTCACAAGCTCCAAATACTCCGCAAACGTACCTTCCCATTGTAACCGTTCTTCTGCTGCTCGATGCTGTTCAATCTTTTTTAGAATATCCATTATAGCTCCTCCCCCATCTCCTTGTTCAATCGGATTATTATAAAAGGTATGCTAGGATGTCCTTAAACATTCTTTAAATCAAAACGAAATATATAATAGCACGCTAAAATTCTCTCCAAAATTCAAAGAAAATTCTGTATAATATAGGTATTAACGTTTTCACACTGCTATTCATTATAAATAAATTCTTTTCTTCTAAGAACCTTACATACATTTTGGGTAATAAATAGAACTCGTGAACCGAAAAAAGTAAGGAGGATATTAGTATGAAATTATTATTAATTTTAGGTGTATCACTCACATTTCTTACAGCTATTTTTACATCTGGTTACAATGACAAACCAGGTACACATAAAAAATGATGTGCTAAAAGCACATCATTTTTTTATACATTATTTATAATACATATTTTCCATATCATATTTGGATAATGGTCGACTATAATAATAACCTTGTACAAGCTTCACATTCTTTTCTTTCAAAAACTGTATTTGCTCCTTTTTTTCTACTCCCTCTGCAATTACATTCAGTTCTAAAGTATGAGCTAAATGAATAATTGCAGCTGTAATATTCGTATCACGTTCATCTATATGTATACCTTCCATAAAAGAACGATCAATTTTTAAAGTATCAATTGGATATGTTTTCAAGTAACTTAAAGATGAATAGCCTGTTCCAAAATCATCTAAATGAATCTTTAAATTTTGTTCTTTTAATTGTAGTAACACTCTCTTCGATATATCTTTATGTATAAGAGCTCCTTCTGTAACCTCTATCGCTAATAAATGAGCTGGTACATTGTACTTATTTAAAGCCCGTGTAATCATCTCTATTAATGTAATAGAGCGAAAGTGTCTAGCTGAAATATTAACTGCAATTGGGACCACTTCATATCCTTTATTTAACCATTCGCGCAGTTGCTGACACACTTGATTTACTACCCATTCATCGAGCTTAATAATAAATCCTGTTCTTTCTGCCAACGGAATAAATTGATTTGGAGAAACAAATCCTAATTCCTTATTCTCCCACCTTATTAAAGCTTCCATACTAGCTATTTTTTTCGTTTCAATATTAATTTGTGGCTGATAATATAAGAAAAACTCATTTTTTTCTATAGCACGATGTAACTGGTTTTCTATTATAAACCTTTGTTCACGCTCACAGTCTAATCCACTACAATAAAAATGATAATGTCCTTTTCCTTTTTCTTTTGCTTTTTCTAAAGCAGCATCGACCCTCTGAAATAGTATTTTTTCATCTTCTCCATCTGCTGGAGCCATTACAATTCCAATTGACGCACTTAAATATACATCTTCTTCCTCGATTACAAAATATTCACTAATATTTTTCAGTATGCCTTTTGCAATTTCCTCTACACATTCTTTCGTTATATTTTCTATTAACATAACAAATTGATCATCGTGTTCTCTAAATAAGTGCATACCTTCTATTTTTAGATTGCTTAAACATTCTGTAACTTTTTGTAATACTTTATCTCCCTCTTTATGACCAAATGTATCATTAATACGATGAAACTCATCTAAATCTATAAATACAAGCGCAAAATTTATACTCTCTTTTAAAAAAGTATTTAACTTATTTGTACATGAAATTCTATTCATTAATCCCGTTAACTGGTCATAGTAGGCTAAATATTCTGTTCGCATTTCGTTTAATACTTGCCTTGTAACATCTCTCGTAACAATATAAACTCCAACAATTTCACCGTTCACAATAATCGGGATAGTTCTCAAAGAAATATATAGCTCGTACCCTTCTTTATGAACATATTTCTTTGAAACAATTTGTTTTGCTCTTCCCTGCAGAGCTCCTTTAAATAGAATTTGAAAGTCTTTTTCATATTCTTTATTAATGAATTCAAAAATAAATTTATTATTTAACTCTTCATACCGGTATCCAAATATTTCATACGTTGCCGGGTTTGCATATGTAACTCTCCCTATAGAATCTATAGATATAATTGAGTCATTATTATATTCTAGTAACGACTTAAATAACATTTGTTTTTCCTCTATCTCTGTCTTCTCCTCAATTTGAGCTGTAATATCTCTTGTAATACAAATAACAAATTGACATATTCCTTCTTCATCGCAGACAGGATTAAGTGAAGATTCATAATGTATCTCACCTTTTTGTAATTTGACTACATCACAAAATGTGTGTGCTTTCGCTTCTCTCACTACTTTTTCATATTGCCTTTGCAATATCCCCGCTATATCTTTTGGTAATACTTCTGCAAAAGTTTTTCCATAGCACTCTTCGCTTAACCTAGCATAATCCATTCCTATTCTATTCACATACATATATTTAAACGTTTCATCATCAATAACTTTCAAAATAAATACTAAATCTTGAATAGCATGTAATAATCCTTGTCTAATTAAATCCATATCTATCATACTTAAAAAGGTATTTTGATTACTATATTCTTCCTTCATATTTATCTCAACCCGTCTTATCTATTTTTAATCATATATCCCATTCTATATGATTATGTCCTCTCTTTTAAATGTATGATTACATATTATTTTTATTTTATAAAAAAAAGTCGCCATATGGCGACTTTTAATAAACGATTTCTAAATCTAATCCAGGGTAATTTTGTTGACGGAACGCTTCATAAATTAAAATTGCTGCTGTATTAGATAAATTTAATGAACGTACTTTATCTGTCATTGGAATACGTAAACAATGATCAAAGTTTTCTTCGATTACATTAGCTGGTAAGCCGTTTGTTTCTCTTCCAAATACAAAATAGTAATCCTTCTCGCGCTTGCTATAGTCAAACGCTGTATGAGCTTTTTCGCCATACTTCGTTAAATAGAAGAATTCACCATCTTTATTTTTTTCATAAAATTCTTCAATTGAATCATAATACGTAATTTTCACGTGCTGCCAATAATCTAATCCGGCACGCTTTAACATTTTATCATCCGTTGAAAATCCAAGCGGTCTAATCAAATGTAATTCTGTTCCAGTTGCTGCACAAGTACGAGCAATATTCCCTGTATTTGCTGGAATTTCTGGCTGATATAAAACAACATGTACTCCCACGCGATATTCACCTCTGTTTTTTGTCTACTACGTATTATACCACTTGAGCGAAAAATCTCTACCCATTAATAATATGAAAGAATTTATATTTCATTTGTGGTGTATATTTACTAGAGTCTTCATAGTTCCAATAACGTCGACGGCTATTCGCTGAATGTGCATTTACAAGCGGCATACCATCTGCATCTTTTGCTACTACAATCGTCGTATGATTCCATCTTCCGTCATCCTCGAAATCATAAGCAATAACATCTCCAAGAATAAGTTCTTCTGGCCTCTCTACCGCCTCTGCTCGAAGTCCTGTTGTAGCACCTGACAAATACCAATAAAAAGAATGTGCAACAGCCCAGCTCCAACTCCACTGATTCTCCCTTTGCCACCATCCTTTACGAATATTAGGATATCCGTTCATAGGTACTTCTCCAGTATGAAGACATTGAGAAATAAAATTCGTACAATTATCAGGGAAATTACGATACATAGGATTTCGGTCATCCCACCAACGCTCTGCATATTTCACTGCCTCTAAACGATTATACTGATAAGAACCGTACTTCTCTTTCGTAATTTCCCTTTCTAATGTCTCACCCATTCTAATTTCTTCTGACACTTCAATATCATAATCGCCTATAATCCGACTATTATTTAAACAAACTCTTCGTTTTAATTGTTCCTCTTCAATATAAAATAATTCTTTATGCTTAATTAAATATTTAAAATGTATTTGATAATCAATTTCTTGATGGTCATTACTATTTAATTGTCTAATGAAAGAAACATCCGCAGTTGCTTTCACTATATGTGCACTACGCCTTTGAAACAATTGTTTCTTTCTCTGTGCCATTTGTAGTAAATCCTCAGCAATACCATCCACGTCTGTTCGTTTCTCTGTGATATATGCTAAAAACTGTTGTACTTGCTTTTCAATATTCATTTTTACAGCCATTTCGTTTCCCTCCCATATTACAATATGAAAAAGGGAAATATTATCTACTCTTTTTTCTGTGCTAACAATTCAAGCCCGCGCTTCATTTCATGAAGTACTTCTTCATCTTTCTCACGTTCCATCGCTTTCTCAATCGCTTCGCCTACTCCATCTCCCCCAATTTTCCCAAGTGCCCATGCTGCCGTTCCGCGCAATACCGGTCTTGGGTCATCTTTCATAACACCAATTAAATCAGGAATTGCCGATGCTTCTTTAAAATGTGCTAATGCTAAAATCGCATTTCTTTGCAGTGGCTTTTTCCCTCTCCATGACCCTGACATAATCCCATATTTCTCTTTAAAATCACGATTACTAATTGTTAAAAGTGGCGTTAATAATGGTTTAACTAGCTCAGGGTCCGGCTCCATCTCAGGATGATTATGAAAATCCATTCCTTTGTTTTTCGGGCAAACAGTCTGACACGTATCACATCCATATATACGATTTCCTATTTTATCGCGATATTCTTCAGGTAGGAATCCTTTCGTCTGTGTTAAAAACGCAATACACTTCTTCGAATCTAACTGTCCCCCCTGTATTAAAGCACCTGTAGGACAAATATCGATACATTTCGTACAGCCCCCGCATTGATCTTCTATCGGCTTATCTGGCGGGAATGGAACATTTGTAATCATTTCCCCTAAGTATACGTACGAACCGAATTCAGGTGTAATAATAGCACAGTTTTTCCCACTCCAGCCAATGCCTGCACGCTCTGATACAGCTCGATCACTTAATTCACCTGTATCAACCATGGACTTCACTTCTATATCCGGAAGTTTTTCAATTAAATATGCTTCTAATTTTTGCAAACGATCTCGTAAAACAAGATGATAATCTTGTCCCCAAGAAGCACGGCAAAAAATTCCACGGCGTTCTCCACGCTTACTTAATGGTGCATTTTTTAATTTTGAAGGATATGCTAAAGCAATCGCAATAATTGATTTAGCACCCGGTAATAAAAGTTGCGGATTCGTTCTCTTCTCTATATCAGGCTCTTCAAATCCAGATTGATAATTTAATTGTTGTTGCTGGATTAAGCGCTGCTTTAATTCCTCAAAAGGAGAAGCACTCGCAAAGCCTATTTTATCTATGCCAATTGTTTTACTATACGCAATTACATCTTGCTTTAATTGTTCAAAATCCACTCTTAATCGCCTCCTCAGATGAATCCATCATCCCTTATGTAACGACTTTATTGGTTAGTAATTCACTTTTGGAATACTATTATTTACTTCTATTTTCGCATGTAATTATATTTTTCAAACATTAAAAAACGCAATGCCTCGTTTATCTCGGAAACGAAACACTGCGTTGATCACAATTTATAGAAAAACATTTAATAAAATTTGGAGCGGGTGAAGAGAATCGAACTCTCGACCAGAGCTTGGAAGGCTCTTGTTTTACCACTAAACTACACCCGCAAATATGAATTACATATAAGATATTAGAATAACTTATGTAAAGTAGTATAGCATGTTAAAAAAATAGAGGCAAGAATTTTATCGAAAAAAGTCGAAAAAGTGATGAGAGACCTCATCACTTTTTCAATTCTTTATCAATGGCCTTCTTCATACTATCGAAATCAGGGTTTGCAAGATTTCCGTTTACATATACTGAAGGAGCACCTTGAACTTTTAATTTTTGAGCACGATCTGAATCTTTACGTACTTTTTCTGTAATTTCTTTACTGTGTAAATCTTTCTTAAATTGCTCTACATCAACTTTTGGAAGTTTCTCTTTCACAATGCTAAGAAGCAAATCTTCTGTAATCCATTCTTCCGTATCTTTCTTTTGATTTTGATAAATCTCATCATAGAAAATCCAGAATGAATCTTTATCTTGTTTATAAATTGCTTCACCAGCTGCTGCACCTAAATCCGAGTCTTTTCCGATAAATGGGAAGTTAATAAAATATAACTGCACTTTGCCTTTATCAATATACTCTTCTTTTAATCGAGGTAATACTGTTACATCCCAAGTACGACAAGCAGGACATTTGAAGTCTCCAAATTCAACTACCTTAACTGGAGCATCATCTTTCCCTAAAGATTGTTGCGTGGAATAAGCAAACATCTCATTCCCTTTATCTTTTTTGTCATTTATGATGCTATACGCAATTGTTCCAATTACAATCAATACTGCGATAGAAAAAACTATACCAAGAGCCATGAGTTTATTTGATTTCATATACATTCCTCTTTAAATTCATATTCTGTATACAGCATTGTACACAATACACATAATATCAACACTTATATACGTCACGCAATGAACACGCTCACATAAATTACAAAAACACAATAATTGTGACGATATTGTGTCACAATTTGTCACAATTTATTCAAAAAAAGAAGCTCCTCTGTAGGAACTTCTCTTAACTTACTGCTTTTTTACGCGCGCTATTTAACATCGACTGCTCTATTTTTATATCATGACGAATTACCAATTTCTCACTAACTGCTTGAACATACTCATCATGGCTTATATAGCCTTCTTTCTCCATTAGTCTCAAAACGACATTTCGTCTCTCTACTGCTTTATCATAATTTTGGGCAGGTGAGTAATAAGCAGGTGCTTTTACTACAGCAGCCATCATTGCACTTTCAGCCAACGTTAATTGGTTCACCTTTTTACCGAAGTAAAGGTTTGCTGCTTTTTCAATTCCCCATGCTCCTTCTCCATAATAAATGTTACTTACATATAATTTTAAAATTTCATCCTTCGTAAATGTACGTTCAATTTTTTTCGTATAAAAAATCTCTTTCCACTTACGAGAAAATGTACGTTCATTCGTTAAAAAAGCATTTTTAGATAGCTGCTGTGTAATCGTGCTTCCTCCTTGTACGACACCACCAGCCTTTATATTCTCAACAGAGGCCCTAATAATTGCTATATAATCTAAACCGTTATGATGATAAAATCTTTTATCTTCTGTCGCAATAAATGCATGTGTTAATGATTCTGGTACCTCTAACTTAGCCGGCACATGTAATTTACTAATATCACTTTGCTCAATCATTACATTTCCAATGAATAATAACGTACAACTTAACAATAATAATAATATAATGGCTTTATAAAAAAGTTTAGTCATTGGATTTAATGCAACTTTTTGATGATAGTTCACCCTAGATAATACTCGTTCTTTCATCTTGAACACCTCTTTTCCACACAGCATATAACTCTTACTTTAAGAATACATTGTTGTAAAAAAATATCCCATCGATTTCTCTTACACGTACCTTACATCATTGTAAGGTATAAAGTGAAACTTTAATAAGCCCTCATCAATCAGGCTTACTGCCCAGCAAATAGTCGGATAAAAAAGTATTGTATCACAGTCTTTTTTTATCTACTATTCATCTGAAATATTGAATATAGGTATGTTAAAGTACGAATAACCAATAAGAGAGTAACCCTTAAGACTATTATATTTTCACTTTACACTTTAATTATATCATCTACAAATATATGTACTTTTAACTATCTAGTAATCTAAATGTATATAACATATAAAGTGAAACTTTAATCAGTGGAGGTTTTGTTCATCCCCACTGATTATTAGCCCTCACCAATTGAGCTGCCCGGCAAATAGCGGGATAAATCCATTATACAGAACAAACGTTCTACAAATCAATACTAGCGCTATTATTATTTTGACCTTTTTCTTAAACAGTATACAAAAAAAAGAGTAGTGATTTGAATGTATCTCAAATCAGTCACTCTTTTCTTTACAATCTTCCTATTAAACTATACGGCTGTACTTCCCACGTTTCGTACGGAATATAATGTGTTGCTCTCATCGCATCAAGCGTTCTGGATTTCATATGAGGACGCGTTATATACTCATCTATATTCTCTTCATTTAAAGCAACAAATTTAGCCTCTTGTATTTCTTCAGGTTGAATTTTTATTTCACCGCTCACATATGCCACTTTAAAAACAACAGCTAAAATATGCATAGAAGCATTATAGTAAACACCTGTAACTCCAACCGGCTTCACAGTTAAACCGGTTTCCTCAAACATTTCCCTACAAACTGCTTGATCGAGCGCTTCTCCTTCTTCCACCTGTCCTCCTGGCAACTCCCACGTATCCGATCGCCAATGTACTTTAGCTAATAACACTTCATCTTTTTCATTTGTTAAATAACCTGCTACAGCAACGATATGCTTTGGTGTTTTATGTTCCATATTAAACCTCCTAGAAATAATGATTATTTCATATATCCCTATAAGCATATTCCCTGTCTACAACAAAATACCTTTACTAATTCATCAACTTAATTAACTTCATAAAAAAAGCCTCTATCCGTTAAACGGACAGGGCTTCTATCGTATTATTCTCCTAAGTCTACGTTGTGGTAAACTTGTTGCACATCTTCTAAATCTTCTAATGCATCAACCATTTTCTCAAATTGTACTTGAGCATCTTCGGGAAGTGTAACATCACTTTGTGCAAGCATTGTTAATTCTGCAACTGTAAATTCTTCAACACCAGCACCTTTAAGTGCAGATTGTACTGAATGGAATTGATCAGGTTCAGCATACACGATAACAGAATCTTCTTCTTCTAGAATGTCACGTGCATCAACATCTGCTTCCATTAAAATTTCAAGAACTTCATCTGATGTTTTACCTTCAAGGCCGATAACAGCTGTCGCATCAAACATGTAAGCTACAGAACCGTTTACACCCATGTTACCACTGTTTTTGCTAAATGCAGCTCGTACATCTGCTGCAGTACGGTTTACGTTATTTGTAAGTGTATCTACAATAACCATAGCTCCATTTGGTCCAAATCCTTCATAACGAAGCTCGTCATAATTTTCCTCTGAACCGCCTTTTGCCTTTTCAACTGCACGATCAATAATTGTTCTTGGTACATTGTATGTTTTCGCACGTTCTAATACGACTCTAAGCGCTTGGTTTGATTCTGGATCTGGCTCTCCTTGTTTTGCCGCCACATAAATTTCACGTCCAAATTTCGCGTATATACGGCTTGTATTTGCATCTTTCGATGCTTTTTTGTCTTTAATATTGTTCCATTTACGGCCCATACTTTCCACTCTCTTTCTCGTTTTAAATCTACATAAAAATATTAATATGAAATATAATGTGTGTTCAACACATTTTTAAAAGAAATATAAAAAGTTCATTTTTGATTCATATTACAGACATAATATAAATCACTATCATTTTGTTCTTTCGACAAGTTATATTATACATGAATTCCTAAGTTTATTACGAATTTTAGCATCACATAATATAATTTAACAAAAAAGACTCTAACATTTCTGTTAGAGTCTTTTTATATTGCCGATACCGATTTCCATAATATTCCCATAATTACTTTCTATTGCTGTACAATAAAAATAGGGAAAAATTTGAAGAAAAGGTGGAGGGAGAATTATGACACATTCAAATGAGAAAAAATCACATGCTTTTAAAGGAATAGGAGAGAAGTTAAACCCAACTATCTATCAAGTAAGATTCATGAAATTAGATGAACCAATCCAATTTGAGGCGTTTCCTGAATTGAAGGAATTAGGGGACTGGTTGAGTACTTCAACGCACATGTGGTCGTGCCACTCAACTATGTACAAATACAACAGAGAAAAGTTTGAAAAGAAGTTTTTAGAAATTACGAAATTAACAGCTGATCATGTACTAATATCTACTGGTGGTGTCGGATTTAACTTCATGTCACCGGGGTGGAGAAATTCTCTCTAGAGTGCTCGAAGGGAATATTATAGAATACCGCAATTAAAAGGATAAAATTGAATGTTTGTTTTTATCCTTTTAATGTTTCGCAGTTTACTCACCGTACACTTTTTGTGCTTATTTTGTCATGTAATGAAAAGAAAACAAAAAAAACTCTATACTAATTGTATAGAGTTTTTTTACGACGTTCATGATACCGATGGTCGGGGTCGAACCGACACTCCCGAAGGAACACGATTTTGAGTCGTGCGCGTCTGCCAATTCCGCCACATCGGCACAAAAGAAAAGGCGGCAACCGGATTTGAACCGGTGATAAAGGTTTTGCAGACCTCTGCCTTACCACTTGGCTATGCCGCCATATTAAATTTCATTGGAGCGGAAGACGGGATTCGAACCCGCGACCCCAACCTTGGCAAGGTTGTATTCTACCACTGAACTACTTCCGCAAAAATGGCTGGGCTAGCTGGATTCGAACCAGCGCATGACGGAGTCAAAGTCCGTTGCCTTACCGCTTGGCTATAGCCCATCGAATTCTTACTTAATTATATGTAAGTATCAATTAAATTATTTGTAATTTTAAAAATAAAAATGGGGCGACTGATGGGAATCGAACCCACGAATGCCGGAGCCACAATCCGGTGCGTTAACCACTTCGCCACAACCGCCATGTTGTGTAAATATATTTGGCAGGGGCAGTAGGAATCGAACCCACACTGGAGGTTTTGGAGACCTCAGTTCTACCTTTAAACTATGCCCCTATGTAAATGGTGGAGGGGGGCAGATTCGAACTGCCGAACCCGAAGGAGCGGATTTACAGTCCGCCGCGTTTAGCCACTTCGCTACCCCTCCGAAACTTACATGGTGCCGGCTAGAGGACTTGAACCCCCAACCTACTGATTACAAGTCAGTTGCTCTACCAATTGAGCTAAGCCGGCGTATTTTATTAAAATAAATGGTGGCTCGGGACGGAATCGAACCGCCGACACGAGGATTTTCAGTCCTCTGCTCTACCGACTGAGCTACCGAGCCTTATTAAAATGGCGGTCCCGACCGGGGTCGAA
>NZ_JAKUFY010000113.1:0-17478 GCF_022663675.1 Bacillus cereus group sp. BfR-BA-01355 | reverse complement strand
ACATCGCTCGTCAATTAGAAAACCGTGTATCATTCCGTCGTGCACAAAAGCAAGTTATTCAACGTGCTATGCGTGCAGGTGCTAAAGGTATTAAAACACAGGTTTCTGGTCGTCTTGGCGGAGCTGATATCGCTCGTGCAGAATCTTACAGTGAAGGAACTGTTCCACTTCATACACTTCGCGCTGATATTGACTATGCAGCAGTTGAAGCTGATACAACATACGGTAAATTAGGCGTAAAAGTATGGATCTACCGTGGAGAAGTCCTTCCTACAAAAAAGAAAGCTTCTGAGGAAGGAGGAAAATAATATGTTAATGCCAAAACGCGTAAAATATCGTAGAGAGCATCGTGGTAAAATGCGTGGTCGTGCTAAAGGTGGAACTGAAATTGCTTTCGGTGAATTCGGTTTACAAGCACAAGCTGCTTCATGGATTACAAACCGTCAAATCGAAGCTGCTCGTCGTGCAATGACTCGTTACATGAAACGTGGCGGTAAAGTATGGATTAAAATTTTCCCTTCTAAACCTTACACTGCAAAACCTCTAGAAGTACGTATGGGTTCCGGTAAAGGGGCACCAGAAGGCTGGGTAGCAGTAGTAAAACCTGGGAAAATTATGTTCGAAATCGCGGGTGTATCTGAAGAGGTAGCACGCGAAGCATTACGTCTTGCAGCTCACAAGTTACCTGTGAAATGTAAATTCGTAAAACGTGAAGAAAATGGTGGTGAATCTAATGAAAACTAATGATATTCGTGAATTAACCACTGCCGAAATCGAAACAAAAGTTAAAGCTTTAAAGGAAGAGTTGTTTAATCTTCGCTTCCAACTTGCTACAGGACAATTAGAGAATCCAACTCGCATTCGTGAAGTGCGTAAAGCAATTGCTCGTATGAAAACTGTAGTTCGTGAAAGAGAGATCGGAATTAATCGATAAATTGAGGGGAGGTTTGCATAGTGAGCGAACGTAACCAACGCAAAGTTTATACTGGTCGTGTAGTGTCTGACAAAATGGACAAAACGATTACAGTTTTAGTTGAAACTTACAAAACTCATTCCTTGTACGGAAAACGTGTTAAGTATTCTAAGAAGTACAAAGCCCATGATGAGCAAAACCAAGCGAAACTTGGCGATATCGTTAAAATCATGGAAACTCGCCCGCTTTCTGCTACTAAGCGTTTCCGTTTAGTTGAAATCGTTGAAGAAGCGGTTATTATCTAAATAGACGAATCGGAATTTTTAGTCCGAAGGGAGGTTTCATAACATGATCCAACAAGAATCTCGTTTGAAAGTTGCTGACAACTCTGGTGCACGTGAACTTTTAACAATTAAAGTATTAGGCGGCTCTGGTCGTAAATATGCTAACATTGGTGACATTATCGTTGCTACGGTAAAACAAGCAACACCAGGTGGCGTTGTTAAAAAAGGTGACGTTGTTAAAGCAGTAGTAGTACGTACGAAGAGCGGAGCTCGTCGTCCGGACGGTTCTTACATCAAATTTGATGAAAACGCAGCGGTTATCATTAAAGACGATAAGAGCCCACGTGGTACTCGTATCTTCGGACCAGTAGCTCGTGAATTACGTGATAGCAACTTCATGAAGATCGTTTCTTTAGCTCCAGAAGTTCTATAATTTAAGGTATTGCCTTGCTAAGGAGGTGCAGAATTAAGATGCATGTAAAAAAAGGTGATAAAGTACAGGTAATCACTGGTAAAGACAAAGGAAAACAAGGCGTTATCCTTGTGGCTTTCCCAAAGCAAAACCGTGTTATCGTTGAGGGTGTTAACATCGTTAAAAAACACTCTAAGCCATCTCAATTAAATCCACAAGGTGGAATTATTACTAAAGAAGCACCTATTCACGTTTCTAACGTTATGATTTTAGATCCGAAAACAGGTGAACCTACTCGCGTAGGCTTCAAAGTAGAAGATGGTAAAAAAGTTCGTATTGCAAAAAAATCTGGTGAATTATTAGATAAATAATTTTCTTAAGAAAGGAGGTCACTTCATTGAATCGCCTTAAAGAGAAGTTCCAAAAGGAAATTACTCCTGCTCTAGTGAGCAAGTTTAACTATAAATCTGTGATGGAAGTACCGAAAATCGAAAAGATCGTAATCAACACTGGTGTTGGTGACGCGGTATCTAACTCAAAAGCTTTAGACAATGCAGTAGAAGAATTAACACAAATCGCAGGTCAAAAACCTGTTGTAACTCGTGCTAAAAAATCAATCGCTGGTTTCCGTCTTCGTGAAGGTATGCCAATCGGTGCGAAAGTAACTTTACGCGGCGAGCAAATGTATGAGTTCTTCGACAAATTAGTATCGGTTTCTTTACCACGTGTACGTGATTTCCGTGGTGTTTCTAAGAAATCATTCGATGGTCGTGGGAACTACACATTAGGTGTTAAAGAGCAACTTATCTTCCCTGAGATTGATTATGATAAAGTAAGCAAAGTACGCGGTATGGACATCGTAATCGTTACTACAGCGAAAACTGATGAAGAAGCTCGTGAACTTTTAACACAATTCGGTATGCCATTCCAAAAATAATGGAAGCCAACGCTAAGTAGAGGAGGCGAAAACGTGGCTAAAAAATCTATGATAGCGAAACAAAAGCGTACTCCTAAGTTTAAAGTACAAGAGTATACACGTTGCGAACGCTGCGGTCGTCCGCATTCTGTATACCGCAAATTTAAACTTTGCCGTATTTGTTTCCGTGAACTTGCATATAAAGGTCAAATTCCTGGTGTTAAAAAAGCTAGTTGGTAAAACCCACAAATGGGAAGGAGGTAAAACACATGGTGATGACAGATCCAATTGCAGACATGCTTACTCGCATCCGTAATGCGAACATGGTACGTCATGAGAAATTAGAGGTTCCTGCTTCTAAAATCAAAAAAGAGATCGCTGAACTTTTAAAACGTGAAGGTTTCATTCGTGATGTAGAATACATCGAGGATAACAAACAAGGTATCCTTCGTATTTTCCTGAAATATGGTGCAAACAATGAACGTGTAATCACTGGATTAAAACGTATCAGTAAACCTGGCTTACGCGTTTACGCTAAAGCTGACGAAGTACCACGTGTACTTAACGGATTAGGTATCGCTCTTGTTTCTACATCTAAGGGAGTAATGACAGACAAAGACGCTCGTCAATTACAAACTGGTGGAGAAGTAGTAGCATACGTTTGGTAATATATATTTAAAACGAACGGAGGTGTGACCACATGTCTCGTATTGGTAAAAAGATTCTTGAAATCCCTGCAGGTGTTACTATTACAATTGCAGAAGACAATACTGTAACAGTAAAAGGCCCTAAAGGTGAATTAACTCGTAAATTCAATGCTGATATGTCTATCAAAATTGAAGAAAATACACTAACAGTTGAGCGTCCATCTGAACAGAAGGAACACCGTGCATTACACGGTACAACTCGTGCTTTAATCGGAAACATGGTTGAAGGTGTAACTGCAGGTTTCGCACGCGGACTTGAATTAGTCGGTGTTGGTTACCGTGCTCAAAAACAAGGAGATAAACTTGTTTTAAGCGTAGGTTATTCTCATCCAGTAGAAATGACTCCGGAAGCAGGTCTTGAAGTTGAAGTACCTGCACCAACTAAAATCGTAATTAAAGGTATCGACAAGCAACGTGTTGGCGAATTTGCTGCTAACATCCGTGCTGTACGTGCTCCTGAGCCTTACAAAGGTAAAGGTATTCGTTACGAAGGCGAAGTTGTTCGTCGTAAAGAAGGTAAAACTGCTAAGTAAACCCGTTAGGTGAGAGAAAGGAGTGACAAGAAAATGATCACTAAAGCTGATAAAAATGCGACTCGTAAGAAAAGACATGCACGTGTACGTGCTAAACTTACTGGTACTGCAGAGCGTCCACGTTTAAACGTGTTCCGTTCTAACCAACATATTTACGCTCAAGTTATTGATGATGTGAATGGTGTAACGTTAGTAAGTGCATCTACTCTTGATAAAGACCTTGCTCTTAACGGTACTAGCAATACTGAAGCTGCTACGAAAGTTGGCGAATCAGTTGCTAAGCGTGCTGTAGAGAAAGGCGTTAAAGAAGTAGTATTCGATCGCGGTGGTTACTTATACCATGGCCGTGTTAAAGCTCTAGCTGAAGCTGCTCGTGAGGCTGGATTACAATTTTAATGGTCAAAGGAGGGAAAATTGATGCATCGCATTGACCCAAGTAAATTAGAACTTGAAGAACGTGTAGTTACGATAAATCGTGTCGCGAAAGTTGTTAAGGGTGGTCGTCGTTTCCGCTTTGCTGCACTAGTTGTAGTTGGCGATAAAAACGGTCATGTTGGATTCGGTACTGGTAAAGCACAAGAGGTACCAGACGCAATTCGCAAAGCTATCGAAGACGCTAAGAAAAATTTAATCGCTGTACCATTAGTTGGTACAACAATTCCACACACAATCAACGGTCACTTTGGAGCTGGTGAAGTATTCTTAAAACCTGCTGCTGAGGGTACTGGTGTTATTGCTGGTGGACCTGTTCGTGCGGTTCTTGAATTAGCTGGTGTACAAGATATTCTTTCGAAATCTCTTGGTTCTAACACACCAATCAACATGATTCGCGCTACTGTGAACGGATTAAGCGAACTTAAGCGCGCTGAAGATGTTGCAAAATTACGCGGTAAATCTGTAGAAGAGCTACTAGGTTAAGGAGGGAAAACAAATGGCGAAAAAGTTAGAAATTACCCTCACTCGTAGTGTAATTGGTCGTCCACAAGATCAACGTGCGACGGTAGAAGCTTTAGGTCTTAAAAAGTTGAATTCAACTGTAGTTAAGGAAGAAACTCCTGCTATTCTTGGTATGATCAACAAAGTTTCTCACCTTTTAACTGTAAAAGAAGCTTAAGGATAACTCATTAATATAAGGAGGTGCCTGGGAATGAAACTTCATGAATTAAAACCTGCAGAAGGTTCTCGTAAAGTACGTAACCGTGTCGGTCGTGGTATCGGTTCTGGTAACGGTAAAACTGCTGGTAAAGGTCATAAAGGACAAAACGCACGTTCTGGTGGCGGTGTTCGTCTTGGCTTCGAAGGTGGTCAAACTCCATTATTCCGTCGTTTACCAAAACGCGGCTTCACAAACATTAACCGTAAAGAGTTTACTATTGTAAACTTATCAACGTTAAATCGTTTTGAAGATGGTACAGAAGTAACACCTGAATTATTGCTGGAAACTGGCGTTATCAGCAAGTTAAACGACGGTGTTAAAATTCTTGCAAGCGGAGCAGTAGAGAAAAAACTAACTGTTAAAGCGCACAAGTTCTCTTCAAGTGCTAAAGAAGCAATTGAAGCAGCTGGCGGATCAGTTGAGGTGATCTAATGTTTCGTACAATCTCCAACTTTATGCGCGTTGCTGAGATAAGACGTAAAATATTATTCACTTTAGCGATGTTAATCGTATTCAGGATTGGCACGTTTATCCCAGTGCCATTTACAAATGGAGACGTACTGAAAGCACAAGACCAATTAAATGCTTTAGGCATCCTAAATACATTTGGCGGTGGCGCCTTGAAAAACTTCTCCATCTTCGCGATGGGAATCATGCCGTATATTACAGCATCCATCATCGTGCAATTATTGCAGATGGATGTTGTTCCTAAATTTTCGGAATGGTCGAAGCAAGGTGAAATGGGCCGTCGTAAACTAACGCAATTCACGCGTTACTTTACAATTGTTCTTGCGTTTATTCAGGGGTTTGGTATGTCAATCGGTTTTAACGGTATGGTAGGTGGGCAATTAATTTTGAATCCTGGTTGGAGCACTTATTTATACATTGCTACGGTACTGACTGCTGGTACTGCATTTTTAATGTGGTTAGGCGAACAGATTACAGCTAAAGGTGTAGGTAATGGTATTTCCATCCTTATCTTTGGCGGTATTGCTGCAGCGATCCCAAGTGTTATATCTCAAGTGTATCAACAACAGTTTCAAAATATCGGAGATCAATTGTTCATGAGTATCGTTAAAGTTGCATTGATTTTACTAGCTGTGCTAGCAGTTATTGTTGGTGTTATTTTCATTCAACAAGCTGTTAGAAAGATCCCAATTCAATACGCGAAGCGTGTAACAGGAGGGAATGGGAATCATGCTGGAGCACAAAACACACATTTACCGCTTAAGGTAAATAGTGCGGGTGTTATTCCAGTCATTTTTGCTGTTTCATTCTTAATTACGCCTCCAACTATTGCACAGTTCTTCCCGAAACATGATGTATCGCAGTGGATTATTGCAAACTTTAACTATTCTCACCCAGTGGGAATGATCATATATGTTGCGCTCATTGTAGCCTTCACATATTTCTATGCATTTGTTCAGGTTAATCCAGAGCAAATGTCAGAGAATCTAAACAAGCAAGGTGGATATGTTCCAGGTATTCGTCCGGGTAAGAATACAGAACAATATCTAACAAAAATCTTGTATCGTTTGACCTTTGTAGGATCAATTTTCCTAGCAGCGATTGCAATCTTACCAGTTATTTTTACGAAATTGGGAAATCTTCCTCCATCTGCACAGATTGGTGGAACGAGTATGTTAATCGTTGTCGGCGTTGCTTTAGAAACAATGAAGCAGCTAGAAAGCCAACTGGTAAAACGCCATTACAAAGGGTTTATCAAGCAGTGAGTAAGTGGGAAGAACTATCTTCCCTACATGCTCATGTACTGAGGGGGAACAAGGATGAACTTAATTTTAATGGGGCTTCCTGGTGCTGGTAAAGGTACACAAGCCGAACAGATTGTAGCCAAGTATAACATCCCTCACATTTCAACAGGAGATATGTTCCGTGCAGCTATGAAGGCTGAAACTGAAATGGGTCTACAAGCAAAATCTTTTATTGATAAAGGTGCACTTGTTCCAGATGAAGTTACAATCGGAATTGTTCGTGAACGTTTAAGTCAAGAAGACTGCGTAAGAGGTTTCTTACTAGACGGTTTCCCACGAACTGTTGCACAAGCATCAGCTCTTGAAGAGATTATGAAAGATCTTGGCAAAAAAATCGACTATGTTTTAAACATTAATGTGGATTCAGGGTTGTTATTAAAACGCCTTACAGGCCGTCGCATTTGTAAAGAGTGCGGTGCGACTTACCACTTAGAATTCAATCCACCAGCAAAAGCTGATGTGTGCGATAAATGTGGTGGCGAATTATACCAACGCTCTGATGACAATGAAGAAACTGTAGCAAATCGTTTAGATGTAAATATTAAGCAAACAAAACCTTTGCTTGATTTCTACGACGAGCTTGGTTACTTAAAAAGCATTAATGGTGAGCAAGATATCAATAAAGTATTTGCTGATATCGATGTTCTCATCGGAGGCTTAGCGTAATGATCATCTGCAAAACTCCTCGCGAGATAGAAATCATGCGAGAAGCTGGCAGAATCGTTGCTTTAACTCATCAAGAGTTGAAACAGCACATTACTCCAGGAATTACAACGAAAGAGCTCGATCAAATAGCGGAAAAGACGATTCAAAAATATGGTGCTACGCCATCTTTTAAAGGATACAACGGATTTCCGGGGAGCATATGTGCTTCTGTAAATGAAGAGCTTGTACACGGAATTCCAGGAAAGCGCAAGCTCAAAGAGGGCGATATCATCAGTATCGATATTGGTGCGAAATACAATGGGTACCATGGAGATTCTGCATGGACGTATCCAGTTGGAAACATTTCTGAATCTGTTCAAAAGCTACTTGATGTCACAGAAAAATCGTTGTATCTTGGTCTAGAACAAGTAAAACCAGGCGAGAGATTATCAAATATCTCACATGCGGTTCAAACCCATGCTGAAGAGAATGGATTCTCGATCGTTAGGGAGTATGTTGGTCACGGAATCGGGCAAGACTTACATGAGGACCCTCAAATCCCGCACTATGGTCCACCAAATAGAGGCCCTAGATTAAAGCCGGGAATGGTCATCTGTGTTGAGCCGATGGTGAATCAAGGAAGACGATATGTAAAAACACTATCTGATGACTGGACAGTGGTAACGGTAGATGGTAAATGGTGTGCCCATTTTGAGCACACGATTGCTCTTACAGAAGCAGGATACGAAATCCTTACCACTTTATAAGTAGCTGGCTCTCCGGGATTTCAGAGCAGTGTAAAATGTTACTGATTTGAAGAAGGGAGAACTATTGAATGGCTAAAGATGATGTAATTGAAGTCGAAGGTACCGTTCTTGAAACGTTGCCAAATGCTATGTTCAAAGTAGAATTAGAGAATGGGCATGTCGTATTGGCTCACGTTTCTGGTAAAATCCGTATGAACTTCATTCGTATTTTACCAGGAGACAAAGTTACGGTAGAATTATCTCCGTACGATTTAAATCGTGGTCGTATTACGTACCGTTTTAAATAATATAGCACTCCGTAATCTTTAAGGAGGTTCGAGACATGAAAGTAAGACCGTCAGTTAAACCAATCTGCGAAAAATGTAAAGTTATTCGTAGACGTGGAAAAGTAATGGTTATTTGTGAAAACCCTAAACATAAACAAAAACAAGGTTAATCAGAAGGAGGTGCATTCAGAATGGCACGTATCGCAGGTGTAGATATTCCTCGAGACAAACGCGTTGTTATTTCTTTAACTTACGTATTCGGCATTGGTCGCACAACTGCTGAAAAAATTCTTACTGAAGCTGGTATTTCTTCAGAAACACGAGTTCGTGATTTAACGGAAGACGAATTAGGACGTATCCGTGATGTTATCGATCGTATTAAAGTTGAGGGAGACCTTCGTCGTGAAGTATCTCTTAACATTAAACGTCTAATGGAGATCGGTTCTTACCGTGGTCTTCGTCACCGTCGTGGTTTACCAGTTCGTGGTCAAAATTCTAAAAACAATGCTCGTACACGTAAAGGTCCACGTCGTACAGTAGCAAATAAAAAGAAATAATAAGTAAAGGAGGTTGAACTAACAATGGCACGTAAAACAAACACTCGTAAAAAACGTGTGAAAAAGAATATCGAAGCTGGTATAGCTCATATTCGTTCTACTTTCAACAACACAATCGTAACACTTACAGATACTCACGGTAACGCACTTTCTTGGTCTAGTGCTGGTGCACTTGGTTTCCGTGGATCTCGTAAATCTACTCCATTCGCTGCGCAAATGGCTGCTGAAGCTGCTGCTAAAGTTGCAATGGAGCACGGTTTAAAAACTTTAGAGGTTACTGTTAAAGGTCCTGGTGCTGGTCGTGAAGCTGCAATTCGTGCTCTTCAAGCTGCAGGTCTAGAAGTAACAGCAATTAGAGATGTTACTCCAGTTCCTCATAATGGATGTCGTCCGCCAAAACGTCGTCGTGTGTAATTTTTCTGTATAGAATTTTCCCTTTTGTCTATAATGGATATGATGCATTATCGAGAAATTTCGTACAGAAACATCGCTTGTTGTGCACAATCGGGAACTGCCTAAGGGGGACTTTCGGTTAGACAGGGGTTATACCTTTGTTTAACCGGGGTTTCGACGTTTTGAAGGAGGGTTTAGTTAATGATTGAAATCGAAAAGCCGAAAATCGAAACGGTTGAACTTAACGAAGATGCTAAATATGGTAAATTCGTAATTGAACCGCTTGAGCGTGGATATGGTACTACTTTGGGTAACTCCTTACGTCGTATTCTTTTATCCTCACTCCCTGGTGCCGCTGTTACTGCTATCCAAATCGATGGCGTATTACATGAATTTTCAACAGTTGAGGGCGTAGTAGAAGACGTTACGACGATCATCTTAAACTTGAAAAAGTTAGCTCTTAAAATCTACTCTGAAGAAGAGAAGACGTTGGAAATTGATGTGCAGGGCGAAGGTATTGTCACAGCTGCTGATATTACTCACGATAGTGATGTAGAAATCTTAAATCCAGATTTACACATTGCAACGTTAGCAAAAGATGCGCATTTCCGCGTGCGTTTAACTGCAAAGCGTGGCCGTGGGTATACGCCAGCTGATGCAAATAAAAGCGAAGATCAACCAATAGGAGTAATTCCTATTGATTCTATTTATACTCCAGTATCACGTGTGACTTACCAAGTGGAAAAGACACGTGTCGGACAAGTGGCTAATTATGATAAGCTTACGCTTGATGTATGGACGGATGGAAGCATCGGGCCAAAAGAAGCTATCTCTTTAGGTGCCAAAATCTTAACTGAGCATTTAAATATCTTTGTTGGTTTAACTGATGAAGCACAAAATGCTGAGATTATGGTCGAGAAGGAAGAAGATCAAAAAGAGAAAGTTCTTGAGATGACTATCGAAGAACTAGACCTTTCTGTTCGTTCTTATAATTGCCTAAAACGTGCAGGAATTAATACTGTACAAGAGCTTGCGAACAAAACAGAAGAAGATATGATGAAAGTTCGTAACTTAGGACGTAAATCCTTAGAAGAAGTTAAACATAAACTTGAGGAATTAGGTTTAGGTTTACGTAAAGACGACTGAGGATTTAAACCCATGAACAAAGGAGGGAACTACGAATGGCATACAGAAAATTAGGCCGTACAAGTGCGCAACGTAAAGCTATGTTACGTGACTTAGCTACTGATTTAATTATCAACGAGCGCATCCAAACGACAGAAACTCGTGCAAAAGAACTTCGTTCTGTAGTGGAAAAAATGATCACTTTAGGTAAACGCGGAGATCTTCATGCTCGTCGTCAAGCAGCAGCTTTCATTCGCAATGAAGTAGCTAACGCTGAGACTGGTCAAGATGCACTTCAAAAATTATTCGCTGATGTAGCTCCACGCTATGCTGAGCGCCAAGGCGGATACACTCGTATTGCAAAAATTGGTCCACGTCGCGGAGACGCAGCACCAATGGTAATTATCGAGTTAGTATAATGATAATTAAAAGGGCAGGACAGTTCTTTTCAAGAAACTGGTCATGGCCCTTTTTTTTAAATATAAAAATAGGCGAGCTTGGCGAAGGAAAGGGTGCCTTCTATTGAAAAAAGAGAAACTTCGGATAGGAAATATATCATTTCAATATCCTGGGGCAGCCACGTATGCATTAAAAGATGTTTCATTTTCCTTATATGAGGGAGAATGGGTATCTATTATTGGACAAAACGGTTCAGGAAAGTCTACACTTGCAAAATTATTGAATGGTTTGTTTTTGCCGGAAGCAGGGACTATTACAGTAAATGATTCAATGGTTTTATCAGAGGAAACGGTATGGGATGTTCGAAAACAAATTGGAATGGTATTTCAAAATCCAGATAATCAATTTGTTGGAACAACAGTGCAAGATGATGTTGTATTTGGTTTAGAGAATATCGGAATGCCAAGAGAACAAATGATTGAAAGATTAGAACAGGCCTTACGACTTGTCCGTATGGAAGATTTTCTTAATGATGAGCCTCATTCCTTATCTGGTGGGCAAAAACAGCGAGTGGCAATAGCAGGCGTTTTAGCACTTCAGCCATCTATTTTAATATTAGATGAAGCAACGTCAATGTTAGATCCTCAAGGAAGACGTGAAGTAGTAGAAACGGTTAGACAACTTGTTAATCAAAAAGGTATTACCGTGTTATCAATTACGCACGATTTAGAAGAAGCGGCGCAGTCAGATCGTGTCATTATTTTAAATAAGGGAGAAATATTAGAGGAAGGGACTCCAGAGAAAATTTTCAAGTCCTCTCATATGCTCCAAGAAATTGGCTTAGATGTACCTTTTTCGGTGAAAATAGCAGAATTATTAAAAAGAAATGAAATTCTTTTGCAAAATACGCATCTTACAATGGAAAGCTTGGTGAACGAACTTTGGAGATTACATTCCAAAAAGTAGAACATCGTTATCAATATAAAACTCCATTTGAAAGACGCGCACTTTATGATGTAGACGTGTCGTTTCCAAGTGGGGGCTATTATGCCATTATCGGTCATACTGGTTCAGGTAAGTCGACGATGATTCAACATTTAAATGGTTTATTGCAGCCGACAAATGGTACAGTTCAAATTGGTGAACATTTGATTTCGGCAGGAAAGAAAGAAAAAAAGCTAAAGCCACTACGTAAAAAAGTAGGGGTTGTCTTTCAATTCCCGGAACATCAGTTGTTTGAAGAAACTGTGGAGAAAGATATTTGCTTCGGACCTACTAATTTCGGGGTATCTGGAGACGAAGCGAAGCAAAAGGCTAGAGAGGCAATAGAACTTGTAGGGCTAGAACCGGAACTGTTAACACGTTCTCCGTTCGAATTAAGTGGTGGACAAATGAGACGTGTTGCTATAGCGGGTGTACTGGCAATGGAACCTGAAGTGCTTGTATTAGATGAACCTACAGCAGGTCTAGATCCAAAAGGGCAGAACGAACTTATGCAGATGTTTTATAAGTTGCATAAGGAGAAAGGGCTTACAGTTATCCTTGTAACGCATAATATGGAAGATGCTGCTCAGTATGCGGAACAAATTGTAGTTATGCATAAAGGAACGGTCTTTTTGCAAGGAAGTGCAGAGGAAGTATTTTCACATGCTGATGAACTAGAGAAAATTGGTGTGGATCTTCCTATGTCATTAAAGTATAAACGTGCAATTGAAGAGAAGTTTGGTATTTCAATTCCAAAGGCTACCTTATCTTTAGAGGATCTTACTCATGAAGTTGTGCAGGTGTTACGAAAAGGTGGTCATGAATCATGCAGCAGTTGATTATTGGGAGATATATCCCGGGCAATTCACTTATTCATCAACTTGATCCACGTACGAAGCTGCTGATTGTCTTTTTATATGTATTTGTTGTTTTCTTAGCAAATAATGCGATTTCATATGGATTTTTATTTTTATATGCACTCATTGCTTTATTTTTTGCAAAAGTGCCGATTCGTTATGTACTTTCGGGCTTAAAACCAATTTTATGGATTTTTCTTTTTACATTTTTCCTGCATATTTTTACAAATAAAGAGGGGGATGTACTACTCCAGCTTGGTTGGTTTTCGATACATGAAAAAGGATTAGAGCAAGGGATATACATTTCTGTACGGTTCTTCGTTATTATTTTAATGACGACATTATTAACGTTAACGACGACACCTATTGAAATTACAGATGGTTTGGAGACGTTATTAAAGCCATTGAAGCGTATAAAGGTTCCTGTTCATGAAATCGCATTAATGATGTCAATTTCTCTTCGTTTTATCCCGACATTAATGGATGAAACGAGTAAAATAATGAAAGCACAAGCATCACGTGGTATTGATTTCGCTGGTGGACCGATAAAAGATAGAATGAAAGCTATTATCTCACTGCTCGTTCCTCTGTTTATCAGTGCTTTTAA
The DNA here is from genome assembly GCF_022663675.1 of Bacillus cereus group sp. BfR-BA-01355. Taxonomy (NCBI): domain Bacteria; kingdom Bacillati; phylum Bacillota; class Bacilli; order Caryophanales; family Bacillaceae; genus Bacillus; species Bacillus cereus group sp. BfR-BA-01355. Next base: position 4,185 of record NZ_JAKUFY010000113.1, on the reverse strand, counting down.
GCGTGCAGAGGACTTAGCTATTGCGATGGAAGCTCGTGGATATCAAAGTGGTGAAGGACGTACTAAATTTAGGCAACTACGCTGGAAAACAAGCGATACAGTAACGATTGTAAGCTTATTTTGTTTAGCTTGTATTTTGGCATGGGTGCGATCGTAATGGAGAATAGAGAAATGGATAGAATAAAATGTACGGTTGCATATGATGGTATGCATTTTTGTGGTTATCAAATTCAGCCGAAGCATCGTACTGTTCAACAGGAGATAGAAAAAGCATTACAGAAATTGCATAAGGGAGAACTTGTTCGTGTTCAGGCGTCTGGTAGAACAGATTCTACGGTTCATGCAAAAGGGCAAGTAATACACTTTGATACTCCTTTGTCTCTTGAGGAGTGGCAATGGAATAACGCTTTAAATACAATGTTGCCAGATGATATTGTTATTAGGCGAGTAGAGAAAAAAACAGAAGAATTTCATGCACGTTACGGTGTTGAGAAAAAAGAATATCGTTATCGTGTATTATTATCAAAGACTGCGGATGTATTCCGTAGAAATTACGTATATCAATATCCATATCCGCTCGAAATCAATTCTATAAGAAAAGCAATTCCTTATTTTATTGGAACGCATGATTTCACTTCTTTTTGCTCGGCAAAAACTGACAAAAAAGATAAAGTGCGAACAATTTATGAAATCGAGTTAATTGAGCAAGATGATGAATTAATTTTTCGTTTTGTAGGTAATGGATTTTTATATAATATGGTCAGAATTATTGTTGGTACGTTACTTAACGTAGGGCAAGGAAAGCTTGATCCTGATAGCATTCCAGAGATTTTAGCGAAACAAAATCGTCAGTTTGCTGGAAAGATGGCTCCAGGTCATGGGCTTTACCTATGGGAGGTAAACTATAACAACTAATCCTGGTGTAACATTTGCTTGACATTAGAAACTCAAAAGTATATCATAACATATGGTATTGTTTCTAAAACCACGATTAGCCCCGGAAGGAAATCGTGTTTAAGATAAACAATAGATTTTTTCTATGGAAAAGATAACGAGGAGGGAAACACATGCGTACGACTTTTATGGCAAAAGCTAACGAAGTTGAGCGTAAATGGTATGTGGTTGATGCTGAAGGTCAAACTTTAGGTCGCCTATCTACTGAAGTAGCATCCATTTTACGTGGTAAAAACAAACCTACATTTACACCACACGTTGACACGGGTGATCATGTAATTATTATTAACGCTGAGAAAATTCATTTAACAGGTAATAAATTAAACGATAAAATTTACTACCGTCACACTAACCACCCAGGTGGACTTAAGCAAAGAACAGCTCTTGAAATGCGTACAAACTACCCTGTACAAATGTTAGAGCTTGCAATTAAAGGCATGCTTCCAAAAGGACGCTTAGGCCGTCAAGTTTCTAAGAAACTTAACGTGTATGCTGGAGCAGAGCATCCACACCAAGCACAAAAACCAGAAGTTTACGAACTTCGCGGATAATTAATTAAAGGAGGGCTTACTTTGGCACAGGTTCAATACTATGGCACTGGACGTCGTAAGAGTTCAGTAGCGCGCGTACGCCTAGTTCCAGGCGAAGGACGCGTTATCATTAACGGTCGTGATTTTGAAAACTATATCCCATTTGCTGCATTACGTGAAGTAGTGAAACAACCTCTAGTTGCAACAGAAACTTTAGGTAACTACGATGTACTTGTAAACGTAAATGGTGGTGGATACACTGGTCAAGCTGGTGCTATTCGTCACGGTATTTCTCGCGCTTTATTAAAAGCTGATCCAGAATACCGTCTAACACTAAAACGTGCAGGTCTATTAACTCGTGACGCACGTATGAAAGAGCGTAAAAAATACGGTCTTAAAGGCGCACGTCGTGCACCTCAGTTCTCAAAACGTTAATTTTTGCGAACTACAAACCCCAACCATTTTGGTTGGGGTTTTTTTGTGTTTCATTCCTCTTTTACAATTTTTTTAGCTTGGAATATTTTAGTGCTACGGCCTCGCGTATGCTTCTTCTTTAGAAGTTTAGACTAATACGTATTAGGGAGGTTTATAAGTACTATGAATGTCATTGTCAGCTTACAAGAAAAACAAAAAGAAAAGCAGTTAAAATACGAGCGGAAGATGCTGCGAGAATTATCATTAAAAACATTGCGCTCAAATATTCGTGATGCCTTTCAAATGCAAGAGCTTCATCGTCAGTATGAAGATTACTGTATTGAATTAGGGATAGAATCTTATTTATTAGGAGCGAGATATAGTAAATTTGGTTATTATGGTGAATCGTTTTTTGATGTGAAATATAGAGCTTTAGAAGAAGAACAACAATTAACTGAAACGCTATTTCAATTTTTAACGAGTATGACTATGCGAGAAATAAAGTTGAAAGATGAGGAATTACTTTTTGAATCTTGTCAGCAGTTTATAGGATTGTGGTGGCAAGAAGGGTATGAAAAAGGTGAAAGAAGATATCGATTAAAGCTTCATTAAGACAAGCATAAACTTTCCTCTTGTCCCATATAAGTAATTAGAGGGACTAGCTGGAGGAGGAAAGGTATGAAGAGAATTCGAATTATCTCTTTTGCACTCGCTGCGGTTGTTTTGTTTTTTTTAGTCAAACAAGAATTTCAAATCACAAAATCGTGGCGAGCTTGGAATTTACCCTTATCAGGGAAAGTAATCGTATTAGATGCTGGGCATGGTGGACCAGATGGAGGGGCTGTTGGTGGAAAGGATATTATAGAAAAGGATATTACGCTTGAAATTACAAAAAAGGTACAAGACTATTTACAAGAACAAGGTGCACTAGTTATTTTAACGCGTGAGGGAGATTATGATTTAGCTAACAAAGATACAAAGTCATATAGTAGACGTAAAGCGGAGGATTTAAAAAAACGTGTAGAAATCATCAATAAACCAGATATAGACTTTTTTGCAAGCATTCATTTAAATGCTTTAACTAGTAGTGGATCGAAAGGCGCACAAACATTCTACTATCGCTCTTCAATTGAAAATGAACGTGCTGCTAAATTTATACAGGCTGAATTGAGAACGAGTTTAGAAAATACGAATCGTTCTGCTAAAACAATCTCTCACGTATACTTATTGAAGTATGCGAAAACACCAGGTGCTTTAATTGAAGCCGGCTTTTTATCGAATGTGAACGAAAGGTATATGTTAAATTCGGAGAAATATCAACAGAAGGTAGCAGCTGCAATATACCGTGGTATATTGCGTTATTTCACGGAAAAAGGAAATCCTCCAGAATAAGGAGGATTTTTTTGAGTTTCTCTCGTTAACGAAGTTTTCGGAAAATATGTTATACTGGAAATGTAAACGCATTTATTTGAAGAATAAACAAAGATGAATTCAATTAACATTACGTTATTTTTCATACAGGGGGCTGGGTTAATTATGGTAACGAAAGAACAAGTGGTTGAAGCGTTAGAAGGGATTGTAGATCCGTTTTTACATAAAACATTAAAAGAAACAAGTGCAATTAAAGAGGTAACAGTCAAGCCTGAGAAGGAACATGTGAGTGTCAAAATTGCAATCGTAAAAACTGGTACAGCGGAACAAATGCAGTTGCAGTCTGGAATTGTAAAGTTAGTAAAAGAACTTGGAGCAGCAACAGTTGGACTTCGTTTTGCAGAATTTACAGAAGAGGAATTAGCTCAGTTTGCACCAGAACAAGAAGCAGAGCAAAGTGAATCTTTATTGTCACCAAATTCAAAAACGACATTCTTAGCAGTAGCGAGTGGAAAAGGTGGCGTGGGAAAATCAACCGTTTCCGTTAACCTTGCAGTTGCTTTAGCTCGTTTAGGAAAAAAAGTTGGTATTATTGATGCGGACATTTACGGTTTTAGTGTGCCAGACATGATGGGGATAGAAAAACGTCCCATCGTAAGAGGTGACAAGATAATTCCGGTGGAACGTTTAGGTGTAAAGGTAATCTCAATGGGCTTCTTTGTAGAGGATAATGCACCAGTTATTTGGAGAGGACCTATGCTTGGGAAAATGTTAAACCACTTCTTCACAGAAGTGGAATGGGGCGATTTAGATTATTTAGTACTAGATTTACCACCAGGAACAGGTGATGTTGCGTTAGATGTGCACTCAATGTTGCCATCTTGCAAAGAGATTATTGTAACGACGCCTCATCCAA
>NZ_JAKUFY010000112.1:0-17611 GCF_022663675.1 Bacillus cereus group sp. BfR-BA-01355 | reverse complement strand
AAAGCAAGAGAAATAGCAAAAGCTAAAGAAGAAGAGAGAGCGAAAGAAGTATCAAAAAACAACATAGAGTCTGCTAAACGTGAATTAACGGTAGTAGCGACAGCGTATACTGCTGATCCAAGTGAAAATGGTACATATGGTGGACGCGTTTTAACTGCGATGGGGCATGATTTAACGGCAAATCCGAATATGAGAATTATCGCAGTTGACCCGAAAGTAATCCCATTAGGATCTAAAGTATGGGTGGAAGGTTATGGAGAAGCTATCGCTGGTGATACTGGAAGCGCAATTAAAGGTAATCGTATTGATGTATTAATGGGTTCAAAAAGTAAAGCTATGAATTGGGGAAGACAAACTGTTAAAGTGAAAATTTTATAGTAACTATAATGATCCAAATAGAAGTCAGTTCTCTTTATTGAGGCTGGCTTTTATTTTTTTAGTAGAAGTATAATAGGATTTTTAAATGGCTTACTAATAAACCTGTAATAAAACATAAAAATTGTCTCATGTTTAGAAAAACTATTAAGAATGAGGTAAGGAAGTAGAACAGAAGGGTATTGAGAAGTAGAGAAGAATAGTATGTTGAAAACGAAGGGTTAACGTATAATGAAATATAAAAATCGGATCAAATCGTTTACTAAACACTTTCAATCATAATAGTGTAATTAAGTTCAAAGGACAGGTGTATTTCATGAAAGAAGTAAGGGAATATATTGAAACAAAGAAACAAGGTGTGTTGGAGTTGCAAATAAAAGAAACGGAAAAAAAGTTAGGTGCTGCTTTCCCAAATCAATATAGGGATCTTATTAAATTAGTTAATAATGCTGAAATTGGGGAATGGATACTATATCCGATTAAAGATAATAGAAATGTAACGAAAACTTGGGATGATATAGTTAGACAAAACGTAGACATGAGAGATGAGTATATGCCAGAAAACCTTATCATAATTGGAGAAGATGGTTCAGGGGATAAATTGTGCTTTAAAATAAATAATGGAAAAATGGATGATGAAATATATATTTGGTATCACGAGGATGACGAAATGGAAGAAATATCTCCGAGTTTAAAAGAATTTATTATGGAAACTATTCACGAAGACGATGCTTTTTAATCTTAATTATTATCATTTTGTGAATCACTCTTATAAAAGGCGAGGGTAGAATATGACAATAGAATTATATGGCGCACATTACAATAAGCGGAAAGGGCATAGAGTAATTGAAGGAAGAGGTTCATATAATCATTACTTTGGCGGTCAAGAATGTAATTTGCCAGTATGTAAGTTATGCGGTGAGAAGATGCATTAAATTCTCTGTTTTGATTTAAAAGATGGGAGACTTGCTGAACTTAAAAGTAATGAACTAAATATTTTACCATTCGTTTCATGCCTGAACTGCGCGATGGTGTGGGAACCGCAATATTTTCAGTTAAGTGATGGAGGTAAAACAGTTCAAATCATAAAGCAGCAAAATACAGAAGAATGGATAATGGAAGAGGAAGATAAGTTACCAGTTTCATTACCAAAAACAACGGTAAAGCTTATAAATATGAAAAATGAAGATATACCTACAGATGAAGATAGTTACTGGGAAGCTTTTGACTTGTTCGGTTCGGAATATGTATGTAGATTGTTAGGGGCACCATTATATGATGATCTTCCAGAGGATTTGGCGTGTCCAACTTGTTCTAAAGAGATGAAGTATGTTGCTACAATTACACAAGATATCGAGGAACGCGGACTTATTTCAGTAGTTGATTTCCAGTTTGGGGAAATGAATATCTATTTTTATTTATGTCAAGATTGTTCTGTAATGAAGACCGAGATACAAGGTACATAATGTAAATAAGACTGATTGATTATGTCAGTCTTATTTGTATATCTTAATATCATTAAAAATTACATCAAATATTTCTTTTTGCGTAAAGTTATCTGTAAAAATAGTTTCTCTCGCAACCTCAATTGTATCGTGCGGATTATACCATTTTTGTAGGGAATTTTCACCAAATTCATGTCGTTTGTCCCTTGTGTTATGTCGTCTAATAGTTTCCTCTAATGATAAATCAAAGTAATATGTAAATGCATTTTTATCAAAATAACGAATTAATTCTTTTAACATCTCACCATACCTACGACTGTTCAATATACCTTCTAAAATAACAAATTCACATTTTCCTTTTCCGTACTTTGTAATTTCAAATAGTAAATCATGTGATAAATTCCCCATTGTGTCGTGTACTCTAAGCATATCTCTACGCACAACATCCTGTGATACTAAAAGTGTACCTTGTCCGAAATGTTCTTGTAGTTGCTTTGCAATCGTTGTTTTACCACTTGCGGAGTTTCCTCTAAGAATGATTAAAGTGGATGTAAATATAGGATTAGACATAATGTATTCCCCCCAACAGTATTAATTATATAGAAAATTTTAACAAATAAAGTGAGGAAAGTGTATAATTAATATGACGGATATTTAAGGAGGGGGTTAGATGGGGGATATATTAAAAAATGCACGACCTATATGGAAACGGACTTGGTTTCGTTATCTAGGGGCATTTTTTATTGTTCAGTTACTGTTTATCCCGCATTAACGGGCAGTAAGACCCCCACCTCAAAATTCAGCGAAAGCGAAGAAGTTAGGTGGGGGATCAACTGCCCGTAAAAGCCCGAATGGTTCAACTAATAATCAGTGGGGGATGAACAAAACCCCCACTGATTAAAGTTTCACTTTATTTTGTGTGAAATAACTGCGTGGGCACCAAACTTTAGGCCAGGCGGAGAGTTTTTTAATAGAATATTAAATTCTCAATTTTTCACTGAATGGTTCACACTCTATACAATCCCGCAATTTAACGTATTTACAGCATTTTTTGCGATTACATTACTACCATATGCATTAGTAGGTGCAATGAAAGATATAACATCAAGAAAAAATATAAAGGAATAATAGAGGTATAATATGCTTTTTCAAAAAGAAGGTTTATTGATTAGATACGTAATGGAAGATGATGCATCTATCGTTTCTAAATGGTTAACGGACCCAGCAGTCCTGCGGTATTACGAAGGACGAGATAATCCGCAGTCTGTAGAAAAGGTGCTTGATCATTTTATACATAATCCAAACAGTAATGAAAAAAGATGTTTGATAGAATTTGATACCGTTCCGATTGGTTACATGCAAATGTACCCAGTTGATTCAGAGTGGAAAGCGTTATATGGCTATAAAGAATCACAAAATGTATGGGGAATGGACCAATTTATCGGTGAACCAGCCTATTGGGGAAAAGGAATTGGACAAAAACTCGTTCAGGCAGCAATTACATACATTATGGGTGAAATGAGAGCAGAGGCAATCGCAATGGATCCGAAAGTAAATAATGAACGAGCGATAAAGTGTTATGAAAAATGCGGATTTAAAAAAGTAAAGATTTTAAAGGAACATGAGCTGCATGAGGGGAAATTAGAAGATTGTTGGATGATGGAATACAAACAATTATAATGAATATGCAATGGCTTATATAAACGAAGGGAGCTGTGCGAAATGAAAAAAGCGTTAATCGTAATTGATGTGCAAGCGGGTATGTATACAGCTGGAATGCCAGTACATAATGGGGAAAAGTTTTTACAAACATTGCAAGAGCTTATTGGGGAATGTCGTTCAAATGATATCCCAATTATTTATGTCCAACATAACGGTCCTAAAGACCATCCGTTAGAAAAAGGTACGGATGGGTGGCGAATCCATGCGGCAATCGCTCCGCAAGAAGGAGATAATATTGTTGAAAAGACGACGCCAGATTCATTCCATAAGACAAACTTAAGCGAAGTGTTACAAGAGAAAGGAATTGAACACGTTATTCTTTCGGGAATGCAATCAGAGTATTGTGTAGATACGACAACGCGCAGAGCATGTAGTGAAGGATATAAAGTAACGTTAGTGAGTGATGCGCATAGTACATTTAATACAGAAGTGTTACGTGCTGAAGATATTGTGCAACATCATAACGCAGTATTGGGAGCGTTTGCGGATGTTGTTGCATTAAAAGACTTGAAAGTGGCTGCCTCTAAATAAGAGGTAGTTTTTTTATTAGAAAAAAGCGTCAAATATTGTCGGTAAGTCGATATTTTGAAATAATCGTTTATATAATTTCACGTACCATAATGAAAATATACAAAAAAGGAGCACCACATAATTAAAAAGGGTGCTCCTGCATTAAAATGTTACTTCTTCTTGTCTTTATCCAATATATTTTGTTCTTCAGCAAACTCCGTACCATATGCAAAGCGGCGATTAATACGAATGTTATCATTGTTGTGCCTTGTATGAGAGTTAGAGAAGCGATGAACGATTACTTCAGATAAAGTGAAGACGATGGCAGAAAGGATACTGCCCCATGCAATTTGCATATAGTTGTCTAATAAAATATTACCGAAAATCCATACGCTTAAATATGTTAATAAGAAATCCGACATAATGGCACCAGTATTGCCAATTCGATTTAAAATAATTTTATCAACGAACATGTAGGATACGATTGTAACAAAGAGACTGAATGAAATAATTTGAACAAACGTTGCAGGGAAAAATAAAGCAAGCCCAATGCTAAATGCGATAATGCACGATATAAACTTGATAAGCACTACTGTGAAATCATTCAAAATTCACACCTCCGATTTATACATAGTTTTTCAATAAATTCTGGAGTTCATACATTGTAACGGATTTATTTACGTAAAACTTTTTCATGTTCGGAATTTAGTCTAAATATTATAAAAACAACGGAAAAATGTTATAGTAAAATGAGAGTGTATGACATTTTTAGGTAAGGGGGAATCCAGGATGTGGATTACTTCAGAAGTAGAAATTCCAGATGAGTTAATCGATCACCTTGAGCAAGGAAAGTTAGTGTTATTTGTTGGAGCGGGAGTTTCTATGAAAGGGAAATCAAACTTACCGAATTTTGATGATTTAGTTGATGCAATTGCAAAAACGTTATATGTCGAAAAACGTGAAATAACAGAACCACATGATTATTATCTTGGTAAAATTGCAAAAACAAAAGATGTACATCAAGTTGCAAGAGATCTTGTTCATATAGAGAAATCAAAACCGAATCCATTGCATTTTGCAATTCCAAGGTTATTTCCTTTAGATACAGATATCCGCATTGTAACAACAAATTTTGATCAACATTTTACAACTGCAATTAAGGAAATAAATAGAGATATCAATGTTTATTATGCTCCAGCTTTACCGACTGGGAGAGCATTTAAAGGTCTTGCTTATATACATGGTAATGTAGAACAGGAGAAAGAGGCTTTAATTTTAACAGACGGTGATTTTGGAAGGGCTTACTTAACCGAAGGGTGGGCGAGAAGATTTTTAGTCGATCTATTCTCGAATTACACCGTTTTATTCGTTGGATATAGTCATAATGACCCAGTAATGAAATATTTAGCAACTGGTTTACCACCAAGTACAAGACGATTTGCTTTTGTCGCACAAGGGGAAAATACGTACCACTGGGAACATTTAGGGATAAGACCAATTGTGTATCCGAATAAAGTGAATAATCATCAATCCCTCGTAAAAGCGGTAAAACGCTGGGCGGAATTAATGGGCGATAATTATATTACGAAAAGAATGCGTATTCGGGATATTGTAACGGTTCCCCCGTCAGTAGAACAGGAACAATTATCATACATAAAGCAATCAATTAAAAAAATTGAAACAGTTCGTTACTTTGTGGAATTTGCTCATGATTATGAATGGGTCGAATGGTTAGAAGCAGAAGGTAAATTACAAAATTTGTTTATGCTTACGCCAAACTATAATGAAGTAGATGAATTACTTGCAGAATGGTTAGTGGAACAATTTCTTTTTAGTCATCAGAAAGAATTATTTCAATTAATTTATAAAAACTATTCTAAAATATCACCGTTATTATGGAGAACGATTTGTAACTACTTAAACGAAACGAAGAGTAAGATGGATCCGTTGTTGTTTGCAAGATGGACACTCTTTTTATTAGAAACAGCTGAAAAAGATAGTAGCTCTATAGAAAAGATTTCTAAGTTACTGCAAAAATGTTCTTTTCCTGAGCATAAGGAAATTGCCTTATTGTTACTAACTTTTATTTTAGATGGAAAACTGAAGTTGAAACGTGTAAGAAAATGGGGAAATGATACGCAAGAATCAATAGAACTCGAGGAATCGAGTCGCTTACCAGTATCTACATTTTCTCATGTGGAGCAAATTTGGAACGAAAAGATGAGGCCATATATCACCCATTATGCTGTTCCAATTATGATGATCGGATTAGAAAAATTGAGAATGTTGTCGTTAAGACAAACGGCACTGAAAAAAAGAAATAAGGAAGATGTAGAAAAAGATTTTCATCAAAATGATCTTGCATTTTTAATACAAATTGTAAAAGAGTGTCTAACTTATTTATGTGAAAACAATGAGAAAAAAGCGGATTATTATATTACAGAAATGATAGAAGCAAATAGTGTACTTCAAAAGCGAATTGCAATTGACGCGATGAATAAAAATATTTTTGTTCGTGTAGATGACAAAATGAAATGGTTGTTACATGAAGGACTTCTTTTAGATTTCACTTATAAACACGAAGTTTTTCAACTTTTAAAAAGGCATTATGCATATTGTTTAGAAGAAACAAAAGAAGAAGTCACTCGAACTATAATAAAGCATCTTACAGAAGAGAGGGTATTTGATGCATGTCTCGTATTAGACTTATTATTCAAGTGTGATTCAAATAGTCCATCTACGGCAAATGGGTATGAGTTAATGAAGCAAAAGCATCCTCATTTTCATTCTGAACGATACAGTGTACAAAAGAAAGAGGATACAGCGCAAAGCATTACTTGTAATGTAACAGCTGACGGATTATTGCAGCTGAAAGATGTTGAAATTATGAAGCAAGTTCGGCAATTTTCGCAAGATGGTGTTTTTGAACAACGCCATTTTTTAGAGATGTTATCAAAAGCATGTAAATTGAATACAGAGTGGAGTATTTCATTCGCATATCAATTAGTAGGAGTGCAAGAAATAAGTAATGAAGTATGGTTTGTTTGTATTAGAGAATGGCGAAATAACCGAGGATTGACAAATGATCAAATCCAAAAAATTATTCCGCTATTGCAGAAATTTGTTAGAAATACTGCTTATCATTGGTTAATTAGTAGTTTTCTATATGAAATTAGTAATCGACTAGAAGAGTTAGAAGAGAATAGTATACGTGTTGTAAAACGCTTTGCTTTTTCAGTGTTTCCTCAAGTTATGAAGAGTGATACGGATTTTAAGCTTGGAAAACAAGATTTTTACAATGAATCAATTCAGCATCCTGTTGGGAAAATGACGGCTGTATTATTAAAGTTGTTATCATATGATCATTTATACGATCGTAATGTATATGAATATTTATTTTTATTTGAAGAACAAGTAAGAGTTAATTTGGAACGAACAAACTTTATGTTTGCTCGTTTAATAGCAGATATTACATTTCTATATCATATTGAAAAGCAATGGTGCCGAAAATATTTGTTACCATACTTAGATTTAAAAAAACAAAATGAAATTACGGAATATGCATGGGCTGGTTTATGTTACACGCAAATAAATTTACCTTTATTTACAGAAATGAAGCGTTTTATTAAGTATGCGATAGAACATTTGGAAGTATTACATCCGCATACGAGGGAAGCTTTCTTGAAGTGGCTTAGCTTTGTATTTATTAAATGTGTACTATATTGGGAGCAAAAAACAGAGTGGTTATACCCTTTACTCATACTAGAAAATGAAGAAAATAAAATTAAATTTATGCAGTTTTTATGCTATTACGTCAAAACATTAAGCGTAAAAGAACAACAAAAATTTTGGACAGCTTGGCTCAGTGTATTTTTACGAGAACGACCAAAAATGGGTGAGATAACTGCGAGAGAATATGTAATGCTTTTACGTATTATCTTATACATGGATGAAATATTAGAAAAAGGATTATGTATTATGTCTCGTGCATTTTCAAGTGTACATGGTAAATGTACAGGTGAGGAAATGAAGCAGTTATTGATTGAAATGCTTCATAAAAAAGAAAGTATGAAAGCGCATAAAGAAATGTTTGCAAATGTGTTTTTTATTTTACTACAAACATGTCACGAAGCCGTTTTATTTGAAAAAGAAATCATACAAATAAAAGAATTATTAGTTCAGTATGAAGTAGAGGAATATGTTTTACATTTACTAGAAAATGAAATAATTCGCATAGGAATTGTAATGGGTGATTTACAAAAAGAATTATAGGATGAAAGTGGAATTTTAAAAAAATATATAAAAAGTTGTTGACAGTGTTTTAAAAAGCGTTCTATAATACGAATCATACTTATTCAATTTCAAAAACATTTGAATAAACAAAGTGCAATGAAGAGATCACAGTAGTGGTTAGTCTTACTGTAACAGAGAGCTGGTGGTTGGTGTGAACCAGTACAGGGATAATCATGAATTACAGTCTTGGAGCATCTTTTTCGTAATAAAGATAGTTTGTCTTTATGAGGAAAAAGCGGTCAATTGATCGTTAACAGTGAAGAGAGGTAGACGGAAAGTTAGTCTACAACTAGGGTGGTACCGCGATAAATATCGTCCCTACTGATTTATTCAGTAGGGACTTTTTGTATTTTAGTGGTCCAACTTGAAAATAAAATAGTCATGCATTGAAAGGAAAAGCAGTAGTTGTTGTTTCCCTGTAACAGAGAGCTGGTGGTTGGTGCGAACCAGTACAAAAACAAGAGCGAATTACAGTCCTGGAGCATCTTTTTCGTAGTAAAGATAGTATTTGTCTTTATGAAGGGAAAGACGGTCAGATGATCGTTAACAATGAAGAGAGGTAGACGAAAGAAGTCTACAACTAGGGTGGTACCGCGATAAATATCGTCCCTACTGATTGCATCAGTAGGGCTTTTTTGTACAAAAAAGTGGGTTTTTAACTAGTAGTTCATGTCTTTGTACGAATTATTAGTTTAAAATAAGAAGAGGTATCGATTCCACTATAAATTTGTATAATTAACCAGTTCAGAAAATAGAGAATCTTTTATTCTCTTACTATACTTTTAAAACATTAGAGGAGGATTTCCAAATGGCAAATCATGAATTAGATCAATTACGTAAACAGGTAGATGAAATTAACTTACAACTATTACACCTTTTAAACAAACGTGGTGAAATTGTTCAAAAAATTGGAGAGCAAAAGCAAGTACAAGGTACGAAACGCTTTGATCCAGTACGTGAGCGTGAAGTACTTGATATGATCGCAGAGCATAACGAGGGACCATTCGAAACATCAACTGTTCAACATATTTTCAAAACGATTTTCAAAGCAAGCTTAGAGTTACAAGAAGATGATAACCGCAAAGCGTTACTAGTATCACGTAAAAAGAAACAAGAAAATACAATCGTTGATGTAAAAGGTGAATTGATTGGAAACGGAACACAAACGTTTATCATGGGACCTTGTGCAGTAGAAAGCTTAGAGCAAGTTCGTCAAGTAGGGCAAGCGATGAAAGATCAAGGCTTAAAATTAATGCGCGGCGGTGCATTCAAACCGAGAACATCTCCATACGATTTCCAAGGTTTAGGAGTAGAAGGACTTCAAATTTTACGTCAAGTAGCAGACGAGTTCGACTTAGCAATTATTAGTGAAATTTTAAATCCGAACGATGTTGAAATGGCATTAGACTACGTTGATGTAATTCAAGTTGGTGCACGTAACATGCAAAACTTCGATTTATTACGTGCTGTAGGTAAAGTTAACAAACCAGTATTATTAAAACGTGGATTAGCAGCAACAATTGATGAGTTCATTAACGCAGCGGAATACATCATTGCGCAAGGCAACGATCAAATTATTCTTTGTGAGCGTGGTATCCGCACATACGAAAGAGCAACACGTAACACATTAGACATTTCTGCAGTACCAATTTTAAAGAAAGAAACACATTTACCAGTTATCGTTGATGTAACACATTCAACTGGACGCAGAGATTTATTATTACCAACAGCGAAAGCGGCACTTGCAATTGGCGCAGATGCAGTAATGGCTGAAGTGCATCCAGATCCAGCAGTTGCATTATCAGATTCTGCACAACAAATGGACATTCCAGAATTCCATAGATTCATGGATGAGTTAAAAGGTTTCAAAAATAAATTATCTTAATTCCATATCATATATGCATTGAAGAGGAAACAGTAGTGCTTATCTCACTGTTAAAGAGAGCTGATGGTCGGTGTGAATCAGTACAAAGGTAAGCATGAATTACAGCCTTGGAGCATCTTTCCCGACAACTTATGGAGGGGAAGACGGTCAAACGATCGTTAAAGAAGAAGAGAGGTAGACGACAGTTGTCTACAACTAGGGTGGTACCGCGATAAACATCGTCCCTACTGAGCGCTCAGTAGGGACTTTTTTGTACAAAAAAATAGTAAAGGGGCAAGAGAAATGAGATACATTACAGCTGGAGAATCACATGGACCGCAGTTAACAGTTATTTTAGAAGGTGTACCAGCAGGTTTGACACTTACGGCGGAACATATTAATAAAGAATTATTAAGAAGACAAAAAGGTCATGGACGCGGAAGACGCATGCAAATTGAAACAGATACAGTTGAAATTGTAAGTGGTGTTCGTCACGGGATGACACTTGGATCACCGATTACGTTAATCGTAAAAAATGATGATTTCAAACATTGGACGAAAGTAATGGGTGCCGAGCCAATTTCGGAAAAAGAAAGTAAAGACATGAAACGTACAATTACAAAACCACGTCCCGGACATGCGGATTTAAATGGAGCAATTAAATATGGTCATCGTGATATAAGAAACGTATTAGAGCGCTCATCTGCAAGAGAAACGACAGTTCGTGTAGCTGCTGGTGCAGTTGCAAAACAAATTTTAAGCGAATTAGGCGTGGAAATTGCAGGACATGTTCTTGAAATTGGTGGAGTAAAAGCAAAACATATTTCAAACTTATCAATTGAAGAAATTCAAACAATTACTGAAAACTCACCAGTTCGATGTTTAGATAAAGAAGTAGAGCAAGAAATGATGAATACGATTGACAACGCAAAAAGTAGTGGAGATTCAATCGGTGGCATCGTGGAAGTCATTGCAGAAGGTATGCCAATTGGCGTTGGTAGTTACGTTCATTACGATCGTAAATTAGATGCAAAACTTGCTGGGGCAATTATGAGTATAAATGCATTTAAAGGTGCTGAAATTGGCGTAGGTTTTGAAGCGGCACGACAACCTGGAAGCAAAGTGCATGATGAAATTCTGTGGGATAAAGAAAAAGGATACACGAGAAAAACGAATAATGCCGGCGGTTTAGAAGGCGGTATGACAACAGGTATGCCAATTGTCGTAAGAGGCGTTATGAAGCCAATTCCTACTTTATACAAACCGTTAGCAAGCGTTGATATTGATACGAAAGAAGAATTCCAAGCGAGTATTGAAAGATCTGATAGTTGCGCAGTACCAGCAGCGGGTGTAGTAGCTGAATCTGTTGTGGCATGGGAACTTGCAGATGCACTAGTCGAACAATTCGGAAAAGATCGTATGGAATTATTAAAACAAAACATTATGCAACACAATAACTACGCAAAAGAATTTTAATAAAAAGGTGGGTTTAACGTGCAAGTAAAGGATCAACTATCATCATTACAACCATATAAACCAGGTAAATCACCAGAACAAATGAAAGAAGTGTACGGAGATCATTCGTTTGTGAAATTAGCATCGAATGAAAATCCATTCGGTTGTTCACCGAGAGTTTTAGAAGAGTTGCAAAAATCTTGGTTGGAACATTCTTTATATCCTGACGGAGGTGCTACAACGCTCCGTCAAACAATCGCAGATAAGTTGCATGTGCAAATGGAACAAGTACTTTGTGGTAGTGGTTTAGATGAAATCATTCAAATAATAAGCCGCGCCGTATTACGAGCGGGAGATAACATTGTAACAGCAGGTGCAACATTCCCGCAGTACCGTCATCATGCGATTATTGAAGGCTGTGAAGTGAAAGAAATTCCTTTAAATAAAGGTGTATACGATTTAGACGAAATTTCGTCAGCGGTAAATAATAATACGAAAATCGTATGGATTTGTAATCCGAACAACCCGACGGGCACATATGTGAATGAGCAAAAATTAACTCAATTTATTGAAGGCATTAGTGAAAATACGTTAATTGTCATTGATGAAGCGTACTATGAATACGTAACAGCAAAAGACTTCCCTGAGACATTACCGCTTTTAGAAAAACATAAAAACATTCTTGTACTTAGAACGTTTTCTAAAGCATACGGATTAGCTTCTTTCCGCGTTGGATATGCGATCGGACAGGAAGAGCTAATTGAGAAATTAAATGTTGTACGTTTACCATTTAACGTATCTTCATTAGCGCAAAAAGCAGCTACAATTGCTTTTAGTGATGACGAGTTTATTAAAGAAATAGTTCGCGTGAATACAGAAGGATTACAGCAATACGAGAGTTTCTGTAAGGAAAACGGTATACCATTTTATTCGTCACAAACTAATTTCATCTTCTTACCGGTAGATAATGCTGGAGAGATTTATGAAGCTTGCGCACATGCAGGGTTTATTATTCGTCCATTCCCAAATGGTGTCCGTATTACAGTTGGAACAAGGGAGCAAAATGAAGGAGTGATTTCAGTGTTAAAACAACACTTTGAAAATAAAAAAAGTAAGTCTCGAGATGAGGCAAATGCGTAAAAAGGTAGTATTAATTGGAACAGGTTTAATAGGAGGCTCTCTCGCATTAGCAATTAAGAAAGAGCACGATGTAATGATAACAGGTTATGATATATTTAAAGAGCAAGTAGAGCGTGCAAAAGAATTACACGTAGTAGATGAAATAGCAGTTGATTTACAACATGCATGTGAAGAGGCACATTTAATTGTTTTTGCTTCTCCAGTTGAAGAAACGAAGAAGTTATTACACAAACTTGCGTCATTCCGTTTACGAGAAGATGTTATAGTGACTGATGTTGGTAGTACAAAAGGGTCTATTATGAACGAAGCGGAAGCTTTATTTTCAAAGGAAGTTTCTTTCATTGGGGGACATCCGATGGCGGGTTCTCATAAAACGGGAGTTGAAAGCGCAAAGGCGCATTTATTTGAAAATGCATTTTACATTTTAACACCGATGAATCATGTACCAAATGAACAAGTGGAAGACCTTAAAGTATGGTTAAAAGGAACAGGATCACATTTTCTTGTTTTAAATACAGAAGAACATGATTATGTAACAGGGATCGTTAGTCATTTCCCGCATCTTATCGCAGCAGGTTTAGTAAAGCAAGTTGAGAAGCATGCAGGAGATAATCCGCTCATTCATCAACTAGCTGCTGGAGGTTTCAAAGACATTACACGTATCGCATCTAGTAGTCCGAAAATGTGGAGTGATATTGTAAAGCAAAATCGAGAGCATTTAATGGTATTATTAAAAGAGTGGATCTCTGAAATGGAAGGTTTATATAAGACAGTTTCTACCGGAGATGCAGGCGAGATTCAAAACTATTTTGCAGATGCGAAAGAATACCGTGATTCTTTACCAGTAAGAAAGAGTGGTGCAATTCCTGCTTATCACGACTTATACGTTGATGTATTAGATAAGGTGGGGGCATTGGCTCATATTACGAGTATTTTAGCGCGCGAGGAAATTAGTATTACGAACTTGCAAATATTAGAAGCGCGTGAAGGACTGCTTGGGGTATTACGTATTAGCTTCCAAAGGGAAGAAGATCGTATGAAAGCAAAGCTAGCGCTTGGAGAAGAAGAATACCAAACTTATGAAACAATTTAAATGAGAAGGTGAAAAACGTGAAAGAAAGAACAATACAACCTGTTAATAACGGATTGAATGGCAATATTACAATCCCAGGTGATAAATCCATTTCACACCGTGCTGTTATGTTCGGTTCGATTGCAGAAGGGAAAACAACAATTAAAGGTTTCTTGTCCGGTGCAGACTGTTTAAGTACTATTTCATGTTTTAAAGAAATGGGAGTAGAAATTACGCAAAACGGTGATGAAGTTACTGTAGTTGGTAAAGGATTAGAAGGTTTACAAGAACCGAAAGCTGTATTAGATGTTGGTAATTCTGGTACAACAATTCGATTAATGTCAGGTATATTAGCTAACACACCATTTTTCTCTTGCGTACAAGGTGATGAATCTATCGCAAAAAGACCGATGAAGCGTGTAACAAACCCATTAAAACAAATGGGTGCAAACATTGACGGCAGAGAAGAAGGAACATTTACACCGCTAACAATACGTGGTGGAGATTTAAAAGCAATTGAATATATTTCTCCTGTTGCAAGTGCACAAGTAAAGTCAGCTATTTTACTTGCAGGGCTTCGCGCAGAAGGTGTAACAGCTGTTACAGAACCACATATTTCCCGCGATCATACGGAAAGAATGCTTGAAGCATTTGGTGTTAAAGTAACTCGAGAAGGAAAGACAGTGAAGCTGTCAGGTGGACAAAAATTAACAGCAACAGACATTCAAGTGCCAGGTGACGTATCATCAGCAGCATTTTTCTTAGTAGCAGGTGCAATCATCCCAAATAGTAAACTAATATTACAAAATGTAGGAATGAATCCAACTCGTACAGGTATTATTGATGTTTTAGAGAAAATGGGTGCTACATTTACTATAGAGCCGATTAACGAAGGCGCATCAGAACCAGCTGCAAACATTACGATTGAAACATCTTCATTAAAAGGAATTGAAATTGGTGGGGATATTATTCCAAGACTAATCGATGAAATTCCAGTTATCGCTTTAGCGGCAACACAAGCAGAAGGTATTACAGTTATTAGAGATGCACACGAATTAAAAGTAAAAGAAACAAATCGTATTGATACAGTCGTTGCGGAGTTAACGAAACTAGGAGCTCGCATAGAAGCAACTGATGACGGCATGATCATTTACGGAAAATCAGCTTTAAAAGGCAATACAGTAAATAGTTACGGTGATCACCGCATCGGAATGATGCTTGCGATTGCTGGCTGCCTGGCAGAAGGGAAAATAATTATTGAAGATGCAGAAGCAGTAGGTGTATCATATCCTACATTCTTTGATGAACTTCAAAAGTTAGCTAAATAATAAAGATGGAAAGCAGATACGTGATGTATCTGCTTTTTTTGTTAAAACGTCCTTGTAATTTCACTTACCGAACTATAATAGTGAGAATTGTGATACAATTCAAACAGAGAATGGAGGAGAATTATATGAATGTCATGCAATTAAAAGAAGATAAGTTCAGAGAAGCATTACGTTTATCAGAATACGCTTTTCAATATAAAGTAGATGAGGAACGATTACAGCAGCAACTTACAAAGATGAAGGAAAGTCATGAAATATACGGCATTATGGAAGGGGAAGACTTAGCAGCAAAACTACATCTTATTCCGTTTCATATTTACATAGGTAAAGAAAAATTTAAAATGGGTGGCGTTGCAGGAGTAGCGACGTATCCAGAGTACAGAAGAAGTGGGTATGTAAAAGAGCTACTTCAACATTCACTTCAAATAATGAAAAAAGATGGCTATACAGTCTCTATGTTACATCCATTTGCTGTTTCATTTTACCGTAAATACGGCTGGGAACTTTGTGCGAATTTAGTCACATGTCATATGACTAAGAGCGATTTAGTGATGAAAAAACAAGTGAATGGTACTGTGAAACGTTTCAATAAAGAAAAGCATCCAGAAGAGGTCGAAAAGCTCTATGAAGTATTTGCAGAACGTTTTTCAGGTATGTTAGTTCGAGAGAAGAACTGGTGGTTACAAGCGGTTTATGATGATTTAACATTAGCGATTTACTATGATGAAAATAAAAGGGCAGCAGGTTACATGTTATACAAAATAGAAAACTATAAAATGACAGTAGAAGAATTTGTACCACTACGTAATGAAGCACGAAATGGTCTGTGGAACTTTATTTGCCAGCATGATTCTATGATTAAAGAACTTGAAATGACAGTAAGTGAAAACGAACCGTTGTTATATTCATTGCAAGAGCCACGCGTGAAGACAGAAATAAAACCATATTTTATGGGAAGAATTGTAGATGTAGAGCAGTTCTTAAAACAATATGAGTTGAATTGGAACAATGTACAGCAAGAAGTGATCCTACACATTACAGACGCATTTGCTCCGTGGAATAACGTAACAGTGAGACTTGCAAATCATGAAATAACAATTGTAGAAGAAACAACGGAAAAAGGAATAAAACTGGATATTAATGCACTATCGGCAATAATGTTTGGTTATAAACGCCCATTAGAACTAAATGAACTTGAATTAATTAGTGGAAGTGACGAGGCAATACGGTCAATTGAGAATCTAGTACCAGTGCGTAAGCCATTTATTTATGATTTCTTTTAATTTGTATGTATGAAGGTGGGCTATCCTAAGTGGAATTTCGGGATAGCTTCCTCTTATATTGTGAATTTTTGTCGGTAAGTCAATATATCATGAAAATCGCTGATATAATTAGAGTTGCGCCAATATATCCAGAAAGTCGCTCGTATAATTTCATTCACAAATAAGGGATAAAAAATCACAGCTATACTTTGTCACGCACTTGACTTTTAATTCATGTAATTTATAATTAAAAACGGAATGAATTTTCATTCCTGGAAATTGAGGTGGAAAAATGGCTAAAAACAAACAAGAGGATATTTTTGATGCTGCAATACAACTTTTTGCAGAACGAGGTTATGATGGTACAACAATTCCGATGATTGCTGAAAAAGCAAAAGTAGGCGCAGGTACGATCTACCGTTATTTTGAAAATAAAGAAGCGCTTGTTAATTCTTTATTTACGAAAAGTGTTTTACAACTATCAGAATTAATAAAAAATGATTTCCCGGTCGATGCAAATATTCGTGAACAGTTTAGCCATACATACAACCGTTTATTTGAATTTGCGAGACAAAATGCAGATGCTTTTCTTTTTACAAATTCTCACTGTGATAGTTATTTTCTAGATGAACATAGCAATGAAATATTCGAGGACTTCATGGGTTTCTTCATGAACTTGATTGAAGATGGAATTGAAAAAGGTTTGCTTCGTCCATTACCACCAATTGCTTTAATTATTATTGTATATCAACCAATTGAAAAATTAATTAAAGTAATGGAAACAGGGCAGTTAGAATATACAGATGATTTGGTAAAGGAATTGGAAGAAAGTTGTTGGAATGCTATTAGAATCATTTGATTCTATAGCGTTATAAGGACAGGAATGAACATTCATTCCGAGAAAGGTATGAAAAAGAATAACAGGAGATGATAAATCTTCACAACTAAAGGAATGAATATTCATTCCGTATTACCTAGTTTAATAAAGTTAATGAATAAATTAATAGAATGATAGGAATGAACGTTCATTCCGGAAAGTGTTTTCAAAAGATTAGGAATGAATATTCATTCCACATGTGAATTTTATAATGGGAGATGATTCAAATGAGCAAGTTAAAAAGTTGGAGAAGTTTATCTTTTCTATT
>NZ_JAKUFY010000111.1:0-17938 GCF_022663675.1 Bacillus cereus group sp. BfR-BA-01355 | reverse complement strand
TCTTTTTGCGGCTTTACTTGCATCTCCTTCTGCGGTTTTACTTGCACTTCTTTTTGTGTTTGTTGCATAGCTGGCTGCTGTGTAATTGGTGCTGATTGATACGTAACTTCTTCTTCATCTTCTATTCCAAGCGGAGTTGGTGTTGCTGCAAATTCTTTTTGCTGCACTTCTTTTACGTATTGCTTTGGAGGCGCTGAGCCTGCTCCAGCCTGTTGTTTCATATGAACACTCTTTGATGGCACTTTAATTTTCATACCTGGCATGATTAGATCAGGATTACTAAGTTGTGTATTTGTTTGTTTCAGCGTATCAAAATCCACTCCGTACTTTTTCGCAATTTTCCAAAGGGTATCCCCTTTTTGCACGATATGAATTTTCAAATTTTCCCCCTCCTGTATAACTTATCTATAAGTAACAAATCTCATGAAGTAACTCTTTCTAAATAACGTTAACTTCTTTTCACTTTCATCACTTCTTCGATTTTCAATATCATTTGAAGTGGAATAAGCATAAAAAAATCGCAATGATTTCTTCACAACAATGTATGCCCATTTCGTTCTCGTTATGATTATGTGCATGAAAAAAAGCAACGGGAATACCGTTGCTTTACACACGCTCTAACATACGATTTAATGCAAGAACCGCTTCTGCGGTTACTTGTTTATCTACACTAATAACGTTAATTTCTTCTCCTCTTTCTATCGTTTCAAGTGCCCATAATAAGTGAGGCAGATCAATTCGGTTCATCGTTAAACATGGACACATAAATGGATTAAGTGAAACAATTTCTTTATCTGGATGTTGCTGAATAATTCGGTTCACTAAATTCATTTCTGTACCAATCGCCCATTTGCTACCAGATGGCGCTGATTCAATCATATCAATAATATATTTCGTTGACCCTGCATAATCTGAAGCAGCTACAACTTCATAGCAACATTCTGGATGTACAATAATATTCATATCCGGATGATTTTTTCGTACATTCTCTATGTTTTTCACTGTAAAGTTTTGATGAACTGAACAATGACCTTTCCATAAAATCACTTGAATTTCTTCTATATCTCCATCGTACTCTAAAGAATCAGTATGCGGATCCCATACTGCCATTTTATCTAACGGGATACCTAAGTCGTACGCTGTATTTCTTCCTAAATGTTGATCCGGTAAAAAGACGAGACGTTCTTTTTGAGTAAACGCCCAAGATACCATTTGCTTTGCATTAGAAGAAGTTACTGTTGCTCCTCCGTTACGACCACAAAACGCTTTAATTGCAGCTGTAGAGTTCACATACGTTAACGGAATCATCGTATCTCCAAATAATTTCGTGAGCTCTTTCCACGCTCTTTCTGTTTGTTCAATATCTGCCATATCTGCCATCGAACATCCTGCACGCATATCTGGCAAAAT
Source organism: Bacillus cereus group sp. BfR-BA-01355 (assembly GCF_022663675.1). Lineage (NCBI taxonomy): Bacteria > Bacillati > Bacillota > Bacilli > Caryophanales > Bacillaceae > Bacillus > Bacillus cereus group sp. BfR-BA-01355. The sequence goes on along the minus strand of NZ_JAKUFY010000111.1, from coordinate 16,528 downwards.
AACGATTTGATCATCTGTCGTTAACATATCTGCTGTTTCCGCCATAAAGTGCACCCCGCAAAACACAATATACTTTGCGTCTTTATTGCTCGCTGCAACTTGCGCAAGCTGAAGTGAATCCCCTGCTGCATCTGAAAATTGTACCACTTCATCTTTTTGGTAATGATGTCCTGGAATGAATAACATTTTCCCCATTTTTTCTTTAATTTCATGAACACGCTTTTCCATATCTTCTTTTGACATCTTGTGATAACGCTCCGGTAACATCGTTTCAATTGGTTGCACTTTTTCTAAAATACTCATATTCCTTTCTCCCCCTCTAAGCGACTTTCCTTACCCTTCAATATTGAAACTAATATCAAGTGCTTTCACTGAATGTGTTAACGCTCCAAGTGAAATATAATCTACCCCTGTTTTTCCGTATTTCGATAAATCTTCAATTGTAATGCCTCCTGATGCTTCCGTAACGATGGCACTTGGTACAATCTTTGAAAACTCTCTAATCTCATCTGGCGTACGGTTATCAAACATAATAATATCCGCACCAGCCGCTACAGCCTCTCTCACTTGCTCCTCCGTTTCTGTTTCCACTTCTACTTTCACCATATGTCCTAATTTTTCTTTCAGCGATGTAACAGCTTTCGTAATAGAACCCGCAAAGGCAATATGATTGTCTTTGATCATGACACCATCATATAAACCGAAACGGTGATTAAATCCTCCTCCGCACACGACTGCATACTTATCAAACATACGTAGCCCCGGCATTGTTTTTCGCGTATCACAAATACGTGTATGGCTGCTATCTAAAGCAAGAACCGCTTTACGCGTCATCGTCGCTATTCCGCTCATACGCTGGATAACATTTAATATAACGCGCTCTGCTGTTAATAACGATGCAATTGGACCTTGCACAGTTGCAATGATTTCGCCTTTTTCTACAAGATCCCCATCTTTTTTATGAAGCTCTACTTCAATTCTCTCATCAATTAATTTAAATCCCGATTCAATTACTAAACGTCCTGCAAAGACCCCTGTATCCTTCGAAAGAAACGTTCCTTTTGAAAGCAAGTTATCTGGAAAAATAAGCTGAGATGTTACATCTCTTTCTCCTATATCTTCTAAAAAAAATCGATTTAATGCTTCTTTCACTTTTATCGTGTTCATAAAGCCCCTCTTCCCCTCATCACACAAGTTGTAGTTTTCTCTTTACTCGAACAATCTCTTTCTTTCCTACATTTCTATCTGGATAATCACTCCGGTAATGCCCACCAATACTTTCTTCTCTTTGCAGAGCTGACACAACTATAAGCTCACAAACCGTTAACATATTAATAAGTGTTATCTCTTCATTCGTAAGAACATCATGTTGTAATATCATATTTCGAACACCGTACTTACTAAGCCATCTCTTCGCATAAGATAAACTTTGCTCTGTTCGCACAATCCCAACATATTTCATCATGCATTTTTGTATTTCTTCTTTCGTCGGTAAATGATTCAGAACGATAAACTTCGCTTCCTTTTCGGCTAGCATGCTCACCTTTTCTTTTGTCTCTCTAGATAAAATGTGTCGTCCGATTCTTTTTCCAAACACAAGACCTTCTAATAATGAATTACTCGCTAATCTATTTGCACCATGAACCCCATTACAAGCTACTTCACCGACTGCGTATAGGTTCGGAATAGACGTCTCTCCATCACAGTTCGTTTTCACGCCGCCCATGTGAAAATGAGTACCGGGCACGACTGGAATAAGTTTTTTATTTATATCGACTCCATTTGTTTTACATATCGATGACACGGTCGGAAAGCGTTGTTCAAAGTTTTGAATCATTTCGATGTTTAAGTACACTTTTTCACCCGCAAGTAGCTGTTCATGAATAGCCCTTGCGACTACATCACGAGGCGCTAGATCCTGTTCGGAATGTATATCCATCATAAAACGCTGCCCTTTTCCATTTATAAGAACAGCTCCTTCTCCGCGAACAGCTTCAGACACGAGGCCGGAACAACGCCCACCCGCGTATAACATCGTCGGATGAAATTGTATAAACTCTAAATCTACAAGCTCTCCGCCTGCACGGTACACCATTGCAAGACCATCGCCTGTAATTGTCTCATCATTAGAAGTAAAGGCGTATAAACCGCCAATACCGCCTGAAGCTAACACCGTATAATCTGCATTGTAACGTTTCAGTTCTCCTTTATTGTTACGAGTTAAAGCCCCAACACATTTATCTTTTTCTATAATAAAATCGAGCACCATTTCCTGTTCCACTACCGTAACGTATGGAGCTACTTCTTGAATAAGATGCTCTAATAAATTCTTTCCTGTTGCATCGCCACCTGCATGTAAAATACGACGTTTTCGATGCGCTCCTTCTTTTCCAAGATGAGGACCTGTTTCATCTCCATCAAATTTCATTCCTCTTTCAATAAGGTTATTAATTTCTTTCGGCCCTTCCTCAACTAAATAACGGACCACTTCTTCATTATTATAATGACACCCTGCTACTAACGTATCTTCAAAATGATCATTAGGATTGTCATATGTAGCTACCGCTGCGGCAATTCCACCTTGAGCTAAATGTGTATTATTATTACGTTTCGTCTCCTTTGTGATAATAATCACATTCTTTTCGTGACAAATCTCTTTTGCAACACGAAGTGCCGCAACGCCACTTCCAATAATTAAGACATCTGCACTTGGCATAATTGTTGCCTCCTACTTTACACTTTTCAACTGTCTTGACACCTATATTTACATAGTTTTAAAATAATGACAAGAGTTTTTTTATAATTCTTATTTTCACTACCATTTAAAAAGTAAAAGAAATGTAACTCTTACTAGAGAGAGGAACTTACATGATGATATATCTTGACTATGCAGCTACTACACCTATGAGCGAGGAAGCGTTACAAACATATATGAAAGCAGCTTCTCAATACTTCGGAAATGAACAAAGTTTACATGACATTGGAGGAACGGCTTCTTCTTTATTACAAGTTTGCCGAAAAACATTCGCGGAAATGATTGGTGGAAAAGAACAAGGAGTATTCTTCACAAGCGGTGGCTCAGAATCAAACTATCTTGCGATCCAATCACTTCTAAATGCCCGAAATAAGAAGCATATTATTACGACACCTATGGAACATGCATCCATTCGAAGTTATTTTCAATCTCTAAAATCAAAAGGCTATACGATCACTGAAATTCCTGTTGATAAAAGCGGACTCATTTGTTTAGTAGATTTAGAGGCATCTATTACAGAAGATACTGTGCTAGCAAGTATACAGCATGGAAACTCTGAAATCGGAACCGTTCAAAACATTACAGAAATCGGGGCAATTTTGAAAAAATATAATGTTTTATTTCATACGGATTGTGTGCAAACGTTTGGTAAACTGCCTATCCATGTTTTTGAGATGGGGATTGATAGTCTTTCTGTTTCAGCACATAAAATATACGGACCAAAAGGTGTCGGCGCTTGCTACATAAATCCGCAATCTCGCTGGGAACAAGTATTTCCAGGAACTTCTCACGAAAAAGGATTTCGCCCAGGTACAGTTAACGTTCCCGGCATCGCATCTTTTTTAACAGCTGCTGAAAATATATTAAAAACTCAATGGGAAGAAAGTTTACGTTTTAAAGAGTTACGATCCTACTTTTTAGAGCAAATACAAACACTTCCGCTAGAAATTGAAGTAGAAGGTCATTCTACTTCTTGTTTACCACATATTGTTGGGGTTACAATAAAAGGAATAGAAGGTCAATATACTATGCTAGAATGTAATCGTCATGGTATTGCCATTTCCACCGGAAGTGCTTGCCAAGTCGGTAAACAAGAACCTTCGAAAACCATGCTTGCAATTGGAAAAACGTATGAAGAGGCCAAACAATATGTCCGCTTCTCTTTCGGACAACAAACAACGAAAGATCAAATTGATACTACTATTCATGCACTACACACAATTGGAAATCAATTTTATAGAGGTGTTAAATCATAATGAAACAAAATGAACAAAAAAAGATTTTAGGTGAAGAAAGACGACAGCTTATCCTCCAGTGGCTTCTCGCTGCAAATGAGCCGTTATCTGGAAATGAACTATCGAAGAAGACAAACGTAAGTAGGCAAGTTATCGTGCAAGATATTTCCTTACTTAAAGCACGAAACGAACCAATTATTGCGACTGCTCAAGGCTATTTATATTTAAAGCCACAAGAGAAACAACAAGCTTTTGAACGCGTAATCGTATGCCAGCACAAACCAGCAGAAGTACGTCAAGAACTTACAATGCTTGTTGATCACGGTGTTACGATTAAAGACGTAAAAGTTGAGCATCCTGTATACGGCGATTTAACAGCATCTATTATGGTAAGTAATCGCTTTGATGTAGAACAATATTTACAAAAAATAGAAAACACAAATGCTTCTTACCTTTCGCAACTAACAGATGGTATTCACTTACATACAATTGAGGCCGATTCTAAAGAAAAGTTAGATGCTGCTTGCAAGGCACTGGATAAAGCAGGATTTCTCGTTTATTAATGTAAAGCACAGAGTTTTTATAATTCTCTGTGCTTTTTTAATGCTATAATATTGTAATCAATCGTAAAGGAGATCACTTATGGGAATTAAACTCGTTCACTTTAGCATTGGCAAACCGAAACAAATGAAATATAGCGAAGATAAAGAAATGATTACTGGTATATGTAAGGAACTTACAGAAGAAGCTTTCCTCTCAAAAGATGGATTCCTCGGCGATGACGTAGCAGATTTAAAACATCATGGCGGTCCTGATCGAGCTGTTTGTGTATACCCACACGAGCATTACGCACTATGGGAAGAGGAATTTCAAACTACGCTTCCAGCTTCCACATTTGGCGAAAACATTACCGTAACAAATATGTTAGAGCGTGATGTTTGCATCGGAGATACATATCAACTAGGTGAAGCAATCATTCAAGTGACACAAGCAAGAGTACCTTGTAGCACTATTTCAAAACGCCTCGGTATTCCTGGCATTTTGCCGCGCATTGTAGCAACTGGATTTACTGGCTACCTATGCCGTGTTCTTCAAGAAGGTACTGTACGTAAAGATTCTAAAATTACATTACTAGAACGTCAACCGAGCAATATTTCTGTGTTGTTCTCTAACGAAATCTATTTTCATAATAGAAAAGATAAAGATGGCATAGAAAAAATTCTTGCTGTTCCAGAACTAGCTGATATTTGGCGTGGTCAGTTAGAAGAGCGTCTTGTGAAGTTAAAATAAAGAATCCCACCAGGTAAAACAGTATTGAGTTCTGATATGCTCCCCATTAGGTAGACAGATAAAAAATAAAAATCTGTTTATCTAATGGGGGTATTTTTATTTTCTCTTCCTTCACGTCCAAACATATAAAAATATATTTCATATTATATATGGACAACCTTTAACCCTTATATATGAAGGGAGTGATTAGTTATGGCAGATTACTTCTTAAAAAATGGAAAAAAATATTATAAGAAAAATGATCATCCATGTAATTCTTCAAATTCAGATTCAACTAACTGTTTTATACAGAACTATACTATTTTCGGTACGGAAGATACCCCTCAAGATCTTGATATAACAACTGGAATTCCTCGAACTGTATTTGAAAACTTCACTAAAAATCATAATAAGACACTTATTAAATTTAGTTTCAGTCCTGCATTTGCAACAACGATTAGATTAACAATTGCAAGATTAAACCATCGCTCTCCACTTACATTTACCTTAACACCAGGAGATATTAAAACATTTTTAGTAGAAGATGTTTTGAGTATTACTTTCTCAGATACTGTAGCTCCATCTACACTTAATCTATTAATACAACAAACGAATTGTATTTGCTGCAGTAATTCGAACAATGATGAATCCTATTATTATAATAGTTGTAATGATGCGTACTAAAAACACGACAAAAGAGTGACCTATTCCTAACAGAAAGCCGTCCTAAAATATCTTTTAGGACGGCTTCTTTATTTTGCTAGCTTAATTACATCACTTACTCCAATAGAATCGATAGCTTACTCTGCCTCAAACCGATAAACAACTTTTCATTTCAAACAAGTTTAACAACAGCTCCCTTTACAACCAATAAGAAGAATAACTCCCCAGCACAGTAACAGAAAAACCGAGTGCTTCAAGTTCCATCGTTACGCCTGGCAATAATACGTCATCATACGCTTTATCGACATCGATTAAGAAAAAGTAATTTCCAAGACCTGTTTTCATCGGACGCGATTCGATTTTTGATAAGTTTAATTTTCTCCATGCGAAAGCTGATAACACTTGATATAGGGCACCTGCATAATCTGCAGGTAACGTTATCATAAGCGTCGTTTTCTCTCCGCGGTTCTCTCCGTTATTCGGGAGTACTGCTTTCTTTTTCTTATGGAGTACTAGGAAACGTGTGTGATTATTTTTATGCGTATGAATGCTACGCCTCACAATTGTTAATCCATATTTTTCTGCAGCTGCTTCATTTGCAATAGCGGCAATTTTCTCTTCAGGATGTTCTTTCACATATTGCGCAGCGGCACTTGTGGATGTCATATCTCGAACAGTTACTCCTTTTAATTCTTCATTTAAAAATTTATGGCACTGTGCAATGGCATGCGGATGAGAATGCACCGCATATACTTCATCCCACACTTCTGCATACTGCGGATGTACAAGTAAATGCTGCTGAATTGGTACTGTAATTTCTCCTACAATGGAAAGCGGCTGCTCATGTACAAGGTAATCAACCGTTATATTCACTGAACCTTCTATTGCATTTTCTAACGGTACAACTGCGAAGTCTACATTTTCATTTGCAGCTGCATCTATACAATCTGGAATCGTTCGATACGGTACATGCTCTGCTTCCGGAAAAAAACGACTCACCGCCATATTTGTAAATGTTGCTTCTGGTCCTAAATATCCTACTCGAATCATCGTCTTTTCCCCTCTTTTTCGTTTTCTTACTGTTATACCATACTTTTTTATATTCTTCTATGCAAATTTCGAATATTAAAAAAAGACTAGCTTTCGCTAGTCTAAATGTTTCTTATATTCTCTTTGAGCGAAGAAGAAATAAATGATACATGCTGCGATATAAAACAGAATGAACAAACCTACTTTTCTTAATGATCCATCCATAAAAAGCGTATTATGAAACGTATATAACGCAACTGCACTATGCATACTCCCTACTATAATTGGCGCAAAAAATAGCATACATAATTGCCAACGAGAAATTTTCCATACTTCTTCCTTCGTCATTCCAAGTTTAGAGAGTGCACCATACTGCTTTCGGTCCGATGCAATATTATGGAACCATTTAAAATACACGATACTACATGAAGTAAGAAAAAATAATATACTAATAAATGAGCCTACAAATAGAGTAATATCGCCGCCTTCTTTCATATTTACATATAACTCCATATTGCTTCGAAATGCATTATTATCTTGTTTCATATGTTTCCGTAAATCTTCATTTAATTTCTTCGTCTTTTCGATATTTGGTAATGTGTAGCCTCTATATATCATTTTTTCAGAATCAGGAACCTGATTTGCTATACTGTCAAAATCTTCATCATTCATAACGAAGAACAGACCATTAATGTACGAGGGATGATGGTTAAATTGAACACCTTCTTTCTGACCGTTAAATACGAATTGATATGGTTGATTCATTACTTGCAATTGAATCTCTTTTTGATTATATACATTCGAATTATTGTATTTATTATAATAAACGAGTGTCACTGTACCTTTTTTAGGACGATACGTTTTCTGTTTTTGTTTCCTCGCTTCTTGGTTATATTCACTTTCTTTTATAAGCGGCGCTATTGTTGTTTCTCCCTTATTAGACTGAAAGGATGCATACACTCCAATAAAACTCATATATTGAAAATCATCATACTCATATTGATGCAGTAATTTTTCAACCGCACCTTCTTCAAAGACTTCATGAGTAGAAATACCTTTTTCTATGTACGAAAACGAGTGTATCCCTCCAGTTCGCCACATATCTTGCATGCTAGAAAAATATAAGAACACCGTACCTGTTGCTGTAACTACAAACGTCGTTGCCATAGACATCAGAAAGAAAAAGCGACCATTTTCCTTCATTCGATGTGACAATTGATTCACTATAAATAAATACGGATATGTATACATAATCTTTTTATTTCGCTTTATCATTTCTAACACTTGGGTAGCACCATGCGCGAAAGAAAAGTACGTTCCAAAAAAGACAAGTATAGACACAGGGAAAAAGTATATCGCTATCGTAGCCATCGTCACTTGTAGCGCCAACGCATACCCGCCCACTAAACAAGCAAAACCGAATAAACAGAGCCACTTTGATGTTTTCTTCTCTTTTTTATCTGTTCGAAATTCTTTCAATAACCGAATGATTTTTATATTCCATATACGTAAAGCACTTATAAAAGATAATAGAATAAAAACGACTATATATGTAATAAATGTTACACCAATCGCCCTTACGTCAAATATAACAGGTAGTTCTTTCGGAAGCCCCAGTAACATACTAAATACCATAAAAAAGAGTTTTAAAAATATCATACCAAGCCCAATACCGAAAATATTCGCGAAGACCCCGATTAAAATTTGCTCGGTCATAATCACTCCTATTACGTTAGACTTCGTTGCTCCCATTAACATATATAACCCTAATTCTTTCTTACGTGCTTCTATGAAAATAGAAGTAGAGTACAAAATAAATATGACGAAAAAAGAAATGATTATAACATTACATATGATAAGTCCCCAGCGTACGTTTTGATACCACATCGTCTCTTGCATATATGGATGCACAATGACAGACATATATGCGTAAGAAGCAAATATTGCAAAACAACTACTTAAGAAAAACACTTTATAATTACGCCAATTTCCTTTTATATTTTGCAGCGCTAGTTGCCGAATGTTCATCTATCGTCCTCCTGTAACTTACTACATAGGCAAAAAGCTAGAGATTCCCCTAGCTTTTTACGTGTTTTAAATATCCTCTTTGCGCGATCATAAAGTAAATGGCAGAAGCTAAAATGTATGCTCCAATTACAAGCGCACCTGATTTCCACAAATCAATATAAAGCATTTTCCCTAACGTATGAAGAGCAACTCCACTATGAATGGAACCGATTAAAATTGGGATAAAGAAGATAACTCCCATTTGTCGAATCGCAATTTTGCGAATTTCTTTATCTGTCATACCGATTCTCTTTAACGATTTAAATTGAATACGATCTTGTTCTTTATCGTTAAACCATTTAAAGTATGTCATACTACAAGCGAAGAAGAAGAACAGTACTGCTACGAAGAAACCGATGAACATTGTAATTGCTCCACCTTCTCTTATATCCTTATACGCAAACATTGAATTTCTCAATTCTCCTTGCTTTTCTGGTGCAATTTCATTTTTCAAATCTAATACAAGATCTTCTGTACTTTTCCAATCCTCAATATAATAACCGTAATATTTCGTCTTTTCTTCATCTGGTACGAGTTTTGCATATTTCTCAAAATCTTGATCATTTACAACGAGATATTCACTATCATTAAAAACAGAATACTGCGTTGGGGCATTTAATTGAACAGACTGCTTTTGTCCGTTAATTGTAAATTCATACGGTTTCGTACGATCTATCTTCATCAGTTCATTTGACATATCAACCATAACCATCGTTGCACTACCCATTGCATTATGAATTTCTGAAGGTTGCTCTCTCTTTTGTTTACGCACTTCCGCATTATATTCTTTTTCTGAAATAATCGTCATCGGTACTTCATGTTCACTATTAAACAACGTTATTTTCTGTGTTGCTGGTAGTTTTATGTATGTTACTTTTCGCGCATCTTCAAACCCGTGTCTCTTCACAAGCTCCTGTACCTTTTCTTCATTAATAAGGCTATATGTATTTAACCCCTTTTCCTCATATGAGATAGCATGTGGTGTAAGTTCTACAGTTTTCGCACTCAAATTTTCAAAATATACGTAAAGCGTGCCAACTGCCGAGGATACAATCGCCGTAATAATAGAAATTACAAATAGAAAACGAGCATTATCTTTCATTTTATAAATAAGGTTGCTAAGAACAAACATATTTGGATACGTATAGAAAGATTGCTTTCTTTTTTGTAATGCTTTTAATACAACTGTACTACCTTGTGTAAATAGTAAATACGTTCCGCCAATTGTCAGTCCTACCACCGGTAAAAAGAGGATGATGAAATTCAGAAACGTTACTTGGAAGCTAAGTACATATGCAGCAATAATACATCCTATACCAACTACACTTAACCATGTAAATGCAAACGGCTCTACTTTTTGTTTTCTTGCTTCTTTTAATAAATCAATAATTTGCAAGCGTCCTACTGTCCAAACACTAAATAATGATAGGATTAAAAATAGAATAAAGTATACACCAGCTGTAATAAGAACTGCTTTACTATTCCAAACGAGTGGAAGTGTCTTATCTATTTTCAATAATACGCTTAACGCTTGGAAAAATAATTTTGAACAAAGCATTCCAACCCCAATACCAACTACAATTGCAATACCACCTAACATCAGTTGTTCTAATATAATCATTCGGCCGAGCTGCGATTTCGTTCCGCCTATTAATGTTAGTAGACCAAACTCTTTTTTTCTTGCTCGTAAAAACGTTGAATTTGCATATAAAATAAAGAGTGCCGAGAAGATGACCACAATATAATTCATCGATTCTAATCCTTTTGTAATCATCTTTCTCATACTAATATTACCGCTTACGACATCTGGATGATAAATAAAAGAAGCATACATGAAAAATACGACAATCGATAAACAACTACTTATAAGAAACGCTTTATAGTTACGCCAATTCCCTTTTACGTTATTAAGCGCGAGCTGGCGAAAGTTCATGATATTCTCCTCCTAGCATCGCAAGTACGTCCAGAATTTCTTGGAAAAAGGCTTGTTTCGTTCTTCCTTTATGTATTTCTGAGAAAATTTCTCCGTCGCGAATGAATAGAATACGTTCGCAATAACTCGCTGCTACTGGATCATGCGTTACCATTGCAATTGTCACTTTCTTTTGTTCATGTAAGTCTTGCAACGCGCTCATTAATGATTTTGCTGACTTCGAATCTAAGTTTCCAGTCGGCTCATCTGCTAAAATTAACGTAGGCTCATGAATAATCGCTCTCGCAGCTGCTGCACGTTGCTGTTGTCCGCCTGATACTTCGTATACTTTTTTATTTAAAATTTCTTCGATGTTTAAAAACTTCGCAATTTCCAGTACTTTCGCATCGATTTCATTTACAGATTTCTTCGCCATTACAAGTGGTAAAATGATGTTTTCTTTAATGGATAACGTATCAAGTAAGTTAAAATCTTGGAAGATGAATCCTAAATGTGTACGGCGAAACTCCGCTAATTTGGCAGCACGCATTTGATTAATTTCTTCACCATTTACAAGTACATGACCTGAAGTTTGCTTATCAATTGTTGCTAATAAATTTAAAAGCGTCGTTTTCCCGCTTCCTGAAGGACCCATAATCCCTACAAATTCGCCTTCTTCTATTTTAAAATTTATATCGTTTAAAGCAGTCGTCGCTACTGAACCTTTTGATTGGTACACCTTCGTTAATCCTTTTACTTCAAGAACACTCATTTCTAATCCCCCTATGTGTTTTCTTCTTACATTTACTATAAGAAAAATAAGAAAAAGAAACGAGTGATTTCCCTTACAAAACGTTTTGTTATCTTACAGTTTTGTCATTTTTCTCATCAATGTATGATATTCTTCATCTTTTGCAAATTGGAACGTGAATGTTGTCCCTTCTCCTTCAGCCGATTGAACATACATTCCATGATGTAAATTATCGCAAATTTCCTTCGTAATATATAAGCCCATCCCAGTCGCTTCTCTCGTTTTACGTCCATTTATTCCCGTAAAGAATGGGTCAAATATGCGCTTTACGTCTTGCTCTGGAATACCAATTCCATTGTCCTTAATATGTAATAACACCTTTTGATTTTTCTCTTCAATTTGAAATTGAATTTCTTTTTTCTCTACCGCTGAAATTTTGGTATACTTGATTGCGTTTACAACAATTTGACCTATAGCAATGCTCAGCCATTTTCTATCAGATGCAACCATACAAGTATCTTCTTCAAACATCACTTTCGGGAATACAGACGATTGAATGAAGGATTTTCGGTTTTCATTAATAATACCTCGCACGATATCTATAACATTTACTACTTCTACCTTATAATCTTTCGCAAACTGCTCTAGTCTTGCCATATGTAACGCTAAATCTAACCCATTTAGTATACGGTTATTTTCTTCACGGATACTTTCAACTGTTACTCTTGCCTCACGATGCTCTTTGCCAAACTTCTGCAACAATAATTCAATAACAGATACTGGTGTTTTCATTTGGTGAATCCATTGGTTCATAAATATCATTTGCTGTTGCTCTTTCGCATGCTGTTTATGAATTTCATTCATATATTGCTGTCTTAATAACGTAAAAGATTCAACGACCATTTCTTGCTCTGATGTATAAGATTCATCAATAAGTAAAGAGTCATGTAATGTATTTCCGCCAGTAACGTACTTTTCGATCCTCTTTAAAAACACACTCCGTTTTCGATAATCGTAAATGAGGTATACAGTAAACACAACTGTTCCTAATAAAAGTCCATATAACCACGTACTCCAATCAATGGATTTCTTTTCTAAAAGACTTTGCAACTGCAAAACGAGCCCAAATAAACAAAGGCTAACAATATAAGAAAGAATTAAAGGAAAGCGATCCACGAGGTAATTTTTAACCTTCATGCCCTTCGCCCCACTCCGTAAGAAGCGCATAACCATATCCACGTTTCGTTACAATTGCATTTTTAATGCCTAGCTCTTCTAGTTTCTTCCTTACACGTTTTACATTTACGGTTAATGTATTATCATCCACAAATGCTACTTCATCCCATAGAGCTTCTAACAGTTCTTCACGCGTTACATATTGATTCACCTGTTTCATTAAACACTCTAATAAGTAAAACTCATTTTTTGTCAGTTCAGTTTGTTGTCCCTGCCACTCAACGATATGCTGGGACGGGAATAACAACAGTCCATTTACACCTAAACAATCACTTTCAGCAGCAGAGGCATACTCTCCATAGCCACGGCGAAGCGCACTCTTCACCTTTGCCATTACGATATCTAAATGGAATGGCTTCGTAATATAATCATCGCCGCCATTTTCAATCGCCATCACTTGATCCATTTCCCCTGTTCTTGCAGAAACAAAAATAATCGGCGCATTCGATACAGTACGAATTTGACGACACCAATAAAAACCGTCAAAGTACGGTAAGTTAATATCAAGTAACACAAGATGAGGATTTATTTTTACAAACTCATCTTTTATATGACGTAAATCACTTGCTCTAAATGATTGATAGCCATACCTTTCTAAATGCTCCTCTAATATTCCCGCAATTTTCTCATCATCTTCTACAATTAATATTTTATACATGTTCTTTTTCTCCCCATAAAAGAATTCTTCTACATTTACTCCTTTTTCCATTATAAATTGAAAATTTAATTAGTGGGGATTTTTCCCTATAATAATCTAACTATTGCAATATAAAGTGATACTTTAATCAGTGGAGGTTCTACGGGCAAATAGTGGGATAAAAAAAAGACTGCCATATTTCGGCAGTCTTAATCGATAAATTCAAATTCATATTCAAGAATTTTTACAATATCTCCGTCTTTTGCACCACGTGCACGAAGCGCTTCATCAATACCCATTCCGCGCATTTGGCGAGCGAAACGACGTATAGATTCATCACGTGAGAAGTCTGTCATTTTGAATGTCTTCTCGATATCGTAACCAGAAATAACAAATGTGCCGTCACTTTCACGTGTAATTTCAAATTTAAGACTTTCAGCATCAAATTTATACATTACACTTGCTTCAGACTCTTCGACAACATCATACATTGGGAATTCTGGTGTTGTTTCTAATAAGTTCGCTACTTCAAATAGTAAATCACGAACACCTTGTTTCGTTACAGCTGAAATTGGGAAGATTTTTACTTCGTCTCCCACTTTCTCTTTAAATGCTTGTAAGTTCTCTTCTGCATCTGGCATATCCATTTTGTTTGCTACAACAACTTGCGGACGCTCTGTTAAACGCATATTGTATTCTTTTAATTCATTATTAATTGTAACATAATCTTCATATGGCTCACGGCCTTCTAAACCAGACATATCAATAACATGTACAATTACACGTGTACGCTCGATATGACGTAAGAATTGGTGTCCAAGTCCAACGCCAGCATGTGCGCCTTCAATTAGTCCAGGAAGGTCAGCCATCACGAAGCTGCGGTTATCACCAGTTTCAACAACACCAAGATTCGGAACGATTGTTGTAAAGTGATACTCTGCAATTTTCGGACGTGCTGATGATACAACAGATAATAATGTAGATTTACCTACACTTGGGAATCCAACAAGTCCAACATCTGCTAGTACTTTAAGTTCTAGAATGACATCACGTTCTTGACCTGGTTCTCCGTTCTCAGCGATTTCTGGTGCTGGGTTCGTAGCTGTTGCGAAACGTGAGTTACCACGGCCACCACGGCCACCTCTTGCGATTACAGCAGTTTGTTCATGCGTTACTAAATCGGCAAGAATTTGACCAGTTTTTTCATCTTTTACTATTGTTCCTGGTGGAACCTTTACGATTAAATCTTCAGATTTACGTCCGTGCTGACCTTTACTCATTCCGTGCTGACCGCGATCAGCTTTGAAATGACGTTGGTAGCGGAAGTCCATTAATGTACGTAAGCCTTCCTCAACTACGAAAACAACATCTGCACCTTTACCGCCGTCGCCACCTGCTGGGCCACCTTTAGGAACATACTTCTCACGACGATACGCAACCATACCGTTACCACCGTCGCCGCCTTTTACATATATCTTGACCTGATCTACAAACATTATTTCACCACACTTTTTCAATTGGTTGTAATATAACTGAGACTTCTTCGTCTCGCACTGTATAAGAAATGGAATACCATTTATTGTTTTGGGTCGCAAGCCAATTCTGTAGTTCTTCTACACTCGTTAGCTTACCACGAAAATCAAAAAAGAAACGAGCATTATCCGCGTCACATTCAATTGTGATACAAACATAATTTTCAACATATACGTCTAAACTATGCTGAAGCATCGAGAAAAATTGATTCGTCCATGTACATACAGTCTCATCTAAGTGAGATAAGTTATGTAATTTCCCTAATACTTCGTACTCCAATAAGCACGGCTGCTGTTTCCAATTATATGTTAAAATCCACTCTGAAAATAAAGGCATTGATAGCCCCATCAGATTGGATTCTTGTCTCGCTTCTTGGACAAAACGATCGATGAGACTATGAATTTCTTCCACTTTTCCAAGGGAAAGGTTTCCTTTCACCATCTGCATACGATTGAGCCAATCATGTCTTGAATGGCGCAATGCATCTATAATTGTCCATTTTTCATTCATTTAGATACCCCTTAATATAGAAAAACTCTAACCTGCACTCAGGTTAGAGTTTTCCGTGAGTTCTTATGCTTCTTGAGCAACAGGATATACGCTCACTTGTTTGCGGTCACGGCCAAGACGCTCAAAGCGTACTACGCCGTCAACTTTCGCGTATAAAGTGTCATCGCCACCACGACCAACGTTAACACCTGGATAAATTTTTGTACCGCGTTGACGGTAAAGAATTGAACCACCTGAAACCGTTTGACCATCTGCGCGTTTAGCACCAAGACGTTTTGACTGAGAGTCACGACCGTTCTTTGTACTACCTACACCTTTCTTAGATGCGAAAAACTGAAGATCTAATCTTAACATACGTTACACCTCCTGCACTTTTTCTATTAAACGGATATACTTTCCGTAATCAAGTTCGATCGTCTTAAGCGAAACAACCAATCCTTCCAAAAGTATCTGTGCTTTTTCTACTGTATGAACGTCTAAATCATTAGGCAATTCATACGTTAAGAATCCGCCATCACTTCCGAGTTCAATAGTTGCCTGCACATTACAAAGTTCTTCCACTGCATTTATAGAACCAAACACAACCGCTGTAGTTCCAGCACAGACAAGGTCTTGTCCATGTGGCGCATAATCGGCATGTCCAGTCATTTTAAATGATTGGATACTTCCTAATTTCGTGCGACTTATCGTAATTTTAATCATGTTAACCTGGATTAAGCGTTGATAGCTTCAACAACTAGCTTAGTGTAAGGTTGACGATGACCTTGTTTCTTACGATTGTTCTTTTTCGCTTTGTATTTGAAAACGATAATTTTCTTAGCGCGACCTTGTTTTTCAACTTTCGCAGTAACTGTTGCACCTTCTACAACTGGGCTACCAACTTTAACGTTTTCGCCACCAACGAAAAGAACTTTGTCAAAAGTAACAGTTT
>NZ_JAKUFY010000110.1:0-18606 GCF_022663675.1 Bacillus cereus group sp. BfR-BA-01355 | reverse complement strand
TACATTCAAAACCCTAATAACAAAGGGTCTACTCCCATAAAAAATACGCCTGAAATTTAAGCTCCAAACGTATCCGGAATATTTGTTAGGATTGCTACTGCATCCATTTCTTGAATTACAGCATCATCATCAAAGTGAATTACATAGAATCGTTTATCTTCCATTACTGCAGTTTTACCTTCTGTTGTTTTACGCACACGAGTTGAATATGTGTTAACTGCAATAAAGTTTCTAGGATCTGCAAGAATAATAACATCATCAGATAATGACGGAACCTCTGCAATTCCATATCCAAGCGGTTTATTTACTTGGTCACCTGCTCCTAATAATGCAGCGTCTCCCGCTCCAGTCGGACGTTCTGTTAAATATTCCATCCATTTTTCTTTACGTGTAGGAGACATAATCCAACGTAAATTACCATTCTTATATTTGTTAGGGATAGCACCGGTTAAAGCGAACATTGAATGCTTACCAAAACCTTTTGCTACATCTGATTCACCTACTTTAGAAGCTAATTTCGTATGGTCAACAATATGGGATTCTTTAGAATCTTTAATTCTTTTCAACCATCCATCATTAATATTTAAAAATGGATTATCAGAAGACGTATCACCGTTCCAATGTAGATCCTCAAGGTCAATACCTAATTGAGTAGCCATAAGTTCCATTACAACATCTTCAAAGTTTTCACCTTCAATATTTTCACGTAAAGTTTCTTCTGTAATCTCCCAAGGAAGACGCATTGCTTTTGTGTGATATTCAATTTTAGAAGTTGTAACACCTGCACGATATCCATCATCTTGATTCTCTGTTTTCTTACGGAGAATACGGCCGCCGATAGCAATTTTATCTAATTCACCTTGTTTCGCCTTACGTAATTCTTTACGATGCAGTTGTGAAAATGGTGTTGCTTCAAAGGCCATTTTATAAAAAACTTTGCTTTGCTCTGGATTTAATAAACCAGAAGAAAGTGATCCCGTTGAAATTGTCTTTTCAATTTTAGATAAACGATTTAATAATTGTTGATTGTTCATATTGTTTATTCCTCCTTATATTACAAATTTAAATTTGAGAATACTGATTTTTTAATTGGTTGTTGTCCTGGTTTAAAATCTTCATCTGGATCTAAGCCTTTACGAACAGAAGCAGCGTTTTCGATATTTTCAAGACGTTTTGTAATTGGCTCTAATGCTTTCTGGATAACTGCAGCAGCTTTCTCTTCCTCTGTTTGCTCTTCTGGTGTCGGTTCTACTTCCTCGCCATTCACTTGCTTTTCAATCTTATCTAGCTTAGTAGCTAGTGGTTCTACAGCTTGTTTAACAATCTCTGCAATGTCTTCTGCTTTCATTTCGTCTTCCTCCTGTGGTGAAGCAGCTTCTTTTATTTCAGTAATTAAAGCTAATGCTTCATCTAATTTTGTATGATTCTTTTGGGATAATACTTTCCCAGCTTTTTTAATACTCTCTAAAACAATGCTTTCTGCTTGTGTACTATCTTCTGATTTCGCAATGGTATAACCGCCTTTAATAGAAGAAAGTATGTCCTTCATGTCATCAAGAGCAGCTGCCATACGGTCGATATCGGGATTACTTTCCCAAATCTCCCAATAGAACACATCTTCAAATAAATTAAAAACAGCCCGTAAATCACGCTTTTGTTTTTCATCAATAAAGCGGTCTTTTACTTCGCCTTTTTTAATTTCGTGTTTTTCACCTTTGACGAAATCTAGCATTTTCCGAATGAGACTTTTATCTTCATGAGTAAAATCATCTGCCTTCGCAATTTCTATACGTTCAGCAAATCCCCCCATTGAAAATCCTGTAATATCGCCTTTCTTTACTTGTTCCCATGTCTCTTCATCGTCGACGCGGACTGTCATAAGCCATGTACCAGCTGTTACCTCTTGATCGCCAACCATCATATCGCTTTTAGCAATCCAGTTTTCAACGACAGTACCTTTACCAGCTATTTCATCGTGCTGCTTATCGATATGTTGGTAATTTTCCATGAAAGTATATGCAGTCTTTTCTATCTCTTCTGCATTCATCATGTCACCGTGACTATCTTCTACAAGCGGTTCATAAACTACGCCTGTAATAAGCTGCTTCTCTTCCTCTGTTTTAAGAATTGGAATCCGTTTTGATATATTTGGTTGTTTATCAGCTTCACTTTTCATGATGGCGAATTGACGACCATTAGCACCCTTGGTAACCAAAGAAACATAACTAATATTGGCGTTTTTTAGTTCGTATCCCATCGTTTTACCTCCTTCCCTATAAATATTGGGGTTCCACTGTCAAAACGCATAGCAGCCAATTTAAAGTCGTATACGTTTTGACGATGAAACCCCAATCAATAGGTGTATTTTATTACTCTTCTGAAATCATAGTGCAGCGGCAATGTGGATGAGCTGGCGGACACATCTTTCTATTGCTAAATAGATCATCAATATCTACCGTTTCCCCATGTAAACCACCACATTCTTTACAAACACGCTCATCGTTTCCTGTAAGCCATGTTTTCTTGTTTCTATTTGCGCCCTTATAAGCAATTAAATTACCGTAATTCATCGCATATGTGGTTTCTGTACGTGCAATCATCAGCGCTCTGTAGTTGCTTGCTTCTGACATTACATCTGCAATAGAAACGCTTAATGCATCGACACCCATTCCCTCACTAAGATTCTTTAACATCGTTTCTCTTAATCTATCTTTAGTAGTTTCATGGATTCCTTTTGCTAATTCAAAGGCATAAGCAGCAACCCATTTTGCAGCAACGTCACCTATTGGATCTAATACCATCCAGGTTAAACCGTTTGATGCAATAGCACTTTGTACAAATTCTGTTACATCATCCTGCAGAGTGTCTGTGACTTCATCGACAAACATTTGTCTTTCTTCATCCCAATCGACACTATCAAGAAATTCATCAACTTCTGCTTCTGCAATTACAAGATCAATCTCTTCATCTGCTTTATTAATACGAATTACGGGAAGCAGGTTTAAAAGCCGTTTTCCCTGCTCAGAAAAAAATCAGCTACCTTCTTTTGCATAGCTTTCTCTATTTCTTCATGCTTTTCCCTAAATGCATTAATAGCAATTAAGTTATCTTGCTCATTATCTGCAGCTTTTGCAATTGGTTCCGGTAGAGAAGGTTCAGTTGTACCATCAAAGAATTTATCCCCTTCTGGTACAGGTTCATAACCTACTACCTTACGGGACTCATTAAGTTTTAATATTCCACCTTCATAACTGTCTTTTGCATACTTCAAATCTGCTTCACGATCATCCGTATCGATTTCATTTAATTTGAAATACCAATCTAAACCACCTTGTATTTCAGCAAATACACGGAATAATTGATTATTTAATCGATGTTCTAAGATTTCTTGACCAGGCTCTATAATAGAGCGCTTGTACATCTCGTTCATTTCTTTAGCGGTTGTTTGCCCCAACGAACCGGTCATAGCCCAACCTATGCGATAAGGCGGTACACGATGGGCCACACATATTTCCATTGCGCTATCCTGCTTATATAAACGAAAGCTACCTTCTTTTACATCTGGACTAATCTTTTCTAACCTTGCTTTTGCACCATGTGGAACAGGTACAACGGCTAATTTATGGTGTTCTCCTTTTGTTTCTGCAGAGAAGAATGCTTTCAGTTCATTTTCTGTTCCAGAATCTACTTCATCGACTCCCTCAAGAAATAAAATGGAATCCGGAATGGTTTTGCCTGTGAAAAAGTCGATATTGTAATCTCTTGCTGCTTGTGAGCCAACTATTGAACCTATGGAACTAACGTAATTAGGTATCCCATAATAAGACGAACGAGAACCAAACTTACGAATAACAATTACTTCCCCGGCTTTTTCTGTTCCACTTCCTGCAAGATCCTCTGCACCTAAAGGCCTACCATCAGCAAGATGATAATCATCTGGATAATTAAACTTTTTAAACCAGATTTCTTTATTGTTTACGATTTGAGCAAAGCGTATTTTGTCCTTATGAGCACGTACTGTATGTCCCGGTATATGATAAAGCTCTACCGGCCTTTCACCTTTATTATCACGAACAACTTCAATAATTCCCCAACCAACTGTTTCATAATCCTCCCATACAGCTCTAAGAATTTCTGAACTTGTCATTTCTGGGTTGCACTTCCGCATGAAATTTTTTAGCATTTCATATTGCTCTTGGCTTGCTGCTTCTTTCACTTCTTCAAAAGGCGCGAAGTCAAAGCCAACACCCGCAATATCATCCACTTTTGCGCTAATACAAGCAGAATGAATAGGGTTACTTTCCTTTATATCCATTAGTACCTTCATATCATAAGGAGGCTTAACCAATCCCCTATCTCCATAAATTTGCGCGAATGGGTCAACTGCCATTTGTTTGCTGTTATCTTCCTTGTTCTTTGGAGCATCTTCAGCCTTATTTATACTAAATACTTTTACATTCTTTATGGTTTTCTTGTCGCTCATATCCTTTGTATGTCCTCCTTTCTTCTATTAATAAAGAGCAAAAGAAATAGCCGAACAATAAATGTCCGACTACACTCTTTTAACCTTTCCTCCCATAACTACTTTACGTTTACTCATATCGTCCTCGCATGCGTAACGAGTCATATCAATACTATGATTGTCCTTATCTTGTAATCTATTTTTTGGATTACCATCTTTATCAACTTCATAATCTATATTTTCAAACTCGCCTGCAGCTTTTGGACAACGTTCGGGATCAATTACAATTTCTTCTAAATCATCTAACCATTTTTCTCCGTATTCAACAGAACCAGGCCCTTTAACTGCACCTTTGATTTTTTTAATACCATGATCATTTTTCATTTCATCAATTGATTTTGGTTCTGATGAATCCGCAATTATCTCGACATCATCCCAGCCAAGTTGTTTAATCTTTTCAGCTAATGAGCGGTTACTGATTTTAACGCCATGTATTTCACCGAATATATAAAGCCTTCTGCGAGTTTTATCATAATGCATACGGCCAAAAGACAGCGCGTCATTCCCATAACCCCAGTCAATCCCTTGACGTATATTATCAAATGTTTTAATTTCTTCATCTGTAATACGTCTAAATGTGAGGTTACTAAATGGAACAACGCCGCTTCCTGTTGGTTTCCCTTCATATTCATGTTCATATTGCTGAGGTTTAAGCCGTTTTGTTTCTTCTGCTTCTTCCACAAACTGTTTAGAAATATGTGGGTTATCATGGTATGTACTATGATGTACAAATGTATTTTTCGGTTTGAATTGTGTTTCAAACTTCTTGTTAACCCAGGATTGTTTTCTCTTCGGAGGGTTATATGAATAGTACATTTTATACCGCAATCCATTCGGGAGCTCTTTACGCAAGATAGATTTCTCTATTGTAGAAACATCTTCTTCTAATTTAAATTCGGCCAATTCTTCAAACCATGCAATAGCAACTGGATACTTTGCTATCTTAATAGATTTGATTTTTGCAGGATCATCAGCACCACGAAATATAATTTTATTTCCACGCGGTTTATAGATAATTTCCATTGGACTTTCTTTAAAACGAAATAAATGTTCTACACCTAGTATTTCTATAGCTTCCTTTATTTGCTCATAGCAGGATTCTCTTATTGTATCCTTTACTTTACGTATACAAAGAACTGTAACAGGAAACTGAATAATATCCATCACAATACAAATAGATATATCAGTAGATTTACCAGAACCACGACCGCCTTTACAAACGATTTTTAATATCGCTTCACATTTACGTGCTAACCATACTTGATGAAACGCCGGTGGAAGTATTTCAGCGATTTGCTTTTTAGACATTTAAATCACCACTGATATTGTCTACAATGACAACTGGCTCAATATTGTTATCATCATTATTAGTATTAGATTTAATTTTGTCGATTTGAACCTGGATAAATTCAAGTTTGGCCCTTCGCTCATCATCTATATTTGCTAATCTATCAAAATCTCTAATAAGAGCAGATAATGTAGAAAGTGCTTTGGATTGAGCATTTAAGAAACTAGCTTGCTTATCCCAAGCAAATTGAATCTCCCACTCTTCCTCATAGCCGCTTTCGGTAAGTTTATTTTTCCGCAGTTCCTTTGTCATGTCTTTGTTGTCTTTAACGAACATAATACGTTGAGCATGAATAATTTGAGCGTGCTGCAACATTATACTTTCCCATAGAATCGATAAAGGATCATTTTTAATTGCTTCCTCTAGCTCTTCTTTTAAATCATATAATTCTTTTGGTAAATACTTTCTATATAAACCATGAGTAGCAGCATTACCATTACGCAGTGGAGCAGATCCTCCGGAATTACCGACAGCATTTTTATTACCCTTTTTGGCTCCACCACGATTGTTTATAGCATTCTTATTACCCTTTGGTGCTCCTGGTTTCTTTTTGGAGTACTCCGTATCTTTCTTCGGAGTACTCCGTTCATTTTTATGGAGTACTCCATTTAATTTGTCTATCCATTCATCTTTGGATTTCCATCCGCCAACCGTTTTTTCACTCACAGTTTTTTCGGATGTAGACAACAATTCGGCAATTTTACGATTCGTAATATCGCCATTATGTTCTTTAAATATTGCATACGCTTTGTTACGGTCTGGACTTCGTTGTCTGGCCATAATTACATAACACCTGCCCCCTTATCCAATTGCTTGCACTTCCTTCTCTAAACACTCAATGCATATATTAGAATTATCCGCATTCGCTTCACGGATATATGTTTTATCGAAATGAGTAATAGTTAATGGCATTTGTAATGTCCACATGCAAGGTTCATTACAAACAGAGCATGTAGGAACGTTTATAGTTTCTTCTTCCATTTACACCACCTCACGCTAATCGCTTTACAAAATAAAAAAGCAGCGGATTCGCTGCTTTTAATTAATTAACAATGATACAGTTGACCACGAATTTCGCCACTAGGATGTTGTACTGTATGAACATTAATATAAATGTTTCCAGCGATAATTTCATTTACAAGAGCATCTAATGTTTGACCAGCCAAAGGCCCAACCAAATCCTCTTGAGTGATCATTCCTGTAAAAGTTGCACACTCTATTGAAACAGGATTGGTTATAGGTCCAAATAAAAAAGCTACAACAGGACCGTTCGTTCCTTTTGCTCCTAGATGCAGATGGGCAACTACTACATTCTCTATATCGAATAACTCCAACTTAAATTTTAAACTAAGCTCGTCCCGGCTCAATTTAAAGAAAGCTTGTCCTCGAGCATCTGTTTCTACTGGTGGAACTTCATTTCTGCCACGTAACTTTGCGAAGAACATATTTATCACTCCTATGCTTTTTATTTACTCCTAATATATTCATGTCCTTCTTAAATGGTGACAAAATAAAAAAGCAGCTTTTAGGCTACTGTAATTGTTCAACTATCTCATTAAATAACTGTTGTCCTTTTTTCGGATATCTTTCTAATCCACCATCTGCAAAGTATTCACCTTCACTGCTTATCATTTCAATCAGTACTTCTCCTTTTCCCAAACCTGCAAAGAGAATGCAATGCATGATTCAAATTCTTTTAACGCTTCTTCTCTGTCTGCGGTAGCTAACATAATATCCGTATCAGCATGGTCCCACATCATAACTGTATAGATCAGCACGAAATCACCTCAAAAGAATCATATTTTAAAAAATCCATAACGAAATTCGTTACATGCATGGGAAATGAATACATATTCAAAATGACTACCGATAAGGTTACTTATGTAAACAAGGTTTTTGGGAAATACGCCGTCATATCAACGTTTTTGTTACTTTCGAGAACTTCCACTTACAACACATTTTATACATCATTGGTTTTACGCTGTTTTTCCCCTTGAACACCTGCTTTTCCTTGCATAAATTTCACTTAGTTAACTATCTCTATTTTTATCGAAATTAATGTAACAAAATATATGATTTGTTACATTAGATGGTTTTTAAATCATTTTTACAATATTTGGTTTGTGTTGAGTTTGTTTTGTTAAATGCAACACGTTTGTACTTATCTTCCCTTAGCACCAATCAGTCCATGGACACATATTATACAAAGAAAAAAATGAATAAGGAGGAATTTCATTTGTATCGACTAAACCAATATTATGGGCACCATGGAAATCAATATCCTTATGGATATCCAACAAACTCATACTACCCTACCACTATACCTACGACCATGTCATCTCCATCACTATGCACTCGTTTAAAGGCAATATACGCAGAAAATAGTAGCAAACTTCGTGGGTTATACTACCAATGGCATCACGCAACCTCTCAAGAGCAGAAAAATGCAATTAACGAACGAATTAATGAAATAGAGGCGCAGCAATTTAGAATAGAAGATGAAATGTCATATATAGGTTGTTATTAAGCTTTAAACAATACATTTAATATATTAAGAGAACCCTCATTAACGAAAATTAATAGTTGCAACCAATATATACTTATAGATTTAAATAAGAAAAAAAGTATCCACATCTGCGGAAACTCTTTAAAGGATAATACCAATAGGAATAGGATGACGCTTTAGCACGTCCTATTTTTTATTATGTAATTTCTACATAAAAAAGAAAAAAAGCACCCGAATGGACGCTTTGATATAAATTATTAATTTGTACTTCAATTACGATACGTCAAGTTTTATCCTTCTTCCAGTTGTCTAATGATGCTATGCTGATCTGCATCAACAATATTAAGTAACCGGAAGAAGGGCTAAAGCCCTTCTCCGTTTATACAACGTGAATTGCAATTGAATGTAAAATTAAGAAACAACTGTTCATCCAATCTGCAACCATCGCCACCGGTTATGACGATCCATTTTTAGTTATCAGGAATTTTATAAGCAATGTTTTCCGCCACTACTCACAATACAAATATATCACGTTGATTCCAAAACAGCCGGCACATTTACTGCCAAAAAGCGGTCACGACTCTGCCACTTATTTTAATTCACTAATAATCTTTATTCTTCTAGACAACCTCACTGCAACAGTCATAAAGAATAGATTGAATTTTATTTAGGTATTATGCTTGATCTGATTGTAGAACATGTAATGGAGGCGGAATAATCCAACCTTTTTTCTTATTCAGACGAAGTAATATAACTCCAGCTTGTGCTTTTTTCATATGAAATTGACCAAACATCATTCCTACATCTTCTCGAAGGGATTGTCCCATAGCTTGGCTACATGCTACTAACCCAGCAGCAAGATCCATAGAAACTTTAGCTGCAATTTCCGCATCATTAATACGAGCACCAGGAGGAATCGTTTCAATAGATGCAACTGGTCTTTCTGGAGGTGCTGGTGGTAATGCAACACCATTCAATTTTAATATATTTTTTAATTCTTCAACTTCTGATTGGATATCATTCTCTACAAGGTTTTCTAAAAATTTCTTTAAATCCTCGTCTCCTGTGTGGTTAATAAGAACTTGATATCCAGCAATTGTACCTTGCGCCGCTGCAAGATAACTCCAAATCCCAAAGACTTCCCCGTAGTGCATTGGTTCATTTTGTGGATTTCCACTTAAAATACCCATAAAAATATTCCTCCTTAAAGAAATTAAACTTTTAGCAACAATACTTACTATAGAAAAAATTTTCCTAACCATGTTCTGGATTAAAGAAAATAAGTTCTTATAACTCATACGGAACACCTTACCCAAATATAGTAATTTTCCCTCTTAGAATGTACCGTTACCAAAAATTTATTCTTATAAATAATAAATACATTTTAATTAACTTAATCCATTATTATAAGTACTTTTAATAATAAAAATTAAAGATGTTTATGGGAATTTCAATTCAAATGGTTTTATATATTTTCAAACGAATATTGTCTAAAGAAACTGGAGACATTACTGAATATGAAAGGAGGGGAAAACTATGAAGAAAAAATTCTCATCTATTTTAAGTGCTCTATTACTAACTATTATGGTTTTTGGTACCAATGTTCATGCTGAATACGATGGAAATAATATGAATAGAGTTAATAATGGTATTACAACTCGAGTTAATGACAATAACATGAATAGAGTTAATAATGATACTAGAACTCGAAATGTGAATACAACAAATGATTTGAACAATGATCGTGATGATAATAATAATTGGGCGTGGCTTGGTTTATTAGGACTAGCAGGTTTATTTGGTCTTAGAAGAAAAGAAAAAGAACCAGAAAGACGTTAATATAGAACATTGTATTTAAAAGATACTTATTTATCAAAAGAATGCAAAATGAATAAACTATGAATCGCCTTTACTAAGGCGATTTTTTATTTTTTCAAAATCAATAACAATTACATAAAACGGATACTATTAATCGGAAACAATGAAATTCTTAACTTGATGATAATGAAGCGTTACGTTCATTTGACGAACTACGCTTCTTTTTATACAGTTTCTTCACTTACCCATATCTTATATTGTGTGTAACTGACCCCTTTGCTGAATCCCTTGCTATCATTGACTTAATCAAACTTTCCCTTTTGAGTTACACAGTACGGAATTTATGAGTAACTGTATAGATTTAAAAAGAAAAAGCAATGCTTAGATTTTAAATCTAGTCATTGCTTTATCCATTGCATCTTGGTTTATACCTATATAACGTAACGTGACCTTCTCTGACGAGTGATTGAATATCTCCATAAGTAATGCTATGTTTTTCGTTTGCATGTACATATGATACCCATACGTCTTTCTTAACGTATGGGTTCCTATTTCATCTAACCCAAACTCTGCTGCTGCTCCACTTAATATCTTATATGCCATGCTACGACCAATTGGACGATTCTTCCCTTGTCTACTTTGTAGTAAATACTCATTGTCTTCTCTTTCTTCAATAAACCTTTTAAGTTCTCTTTTCAGTGCTGCAGTAATTTGTATTCGTTTTTGTTTCCCTGTTTTCTTTTCCCTCATAGATATATGACTGTCTTTGACATCCCCTACTTTTAGTTTCAAAATATCTGAGATTTTAAGACCCGTATTAATACCTATAATGAAGAGAATGTAATTACGTAAGCTTTTTTCCTTAAAGTACTCTTTTAGCTGTTGTATTTGCTCTGGATCACGTATCGGTTGAACAAAATTCATTATTCATTACCTCCTGTTTCTTCTGCCTCGTAAACTTCTAATCCAAGCGCAAAAGCAAGTTTATAAAACGCTTTAGACTTCCAACGTCGGTAAGTACGCTCTGACATTCCTATTTCGTTATAAACCATGTAATCACATACGTCCTCTTCTTCTAAATAACGTTTATAAATAATATCCCTTTGAATACTTCCAGCACGTCCGTTTCCTAATCGAGTTAGAAACTGATCAATACGTAATGACATTCTCTCAAGCCACTCTTCTCTTTTACTTTGTTGAATATTCGCTATAGCAACATCTTCTAACGGTTTTCCGACTGCATGTGTAGGACCATGCTCACGTATTTCATAAGAAGGAGTGACTTTCATTTCTTTACGCATCATCCCAAACTGTCTTTGTATACGTACGCTTTCCAACACGCCTTCTAATTCCTCTTGTGTTGCTGTTCTATCAATTTTTGGTAAGAAAGATAATTGTTTAGTCATGTAAGACCACTCCTTTTTATTTTTAAATTACTTTTGTCTTAAAGCTCCACGTCTACGTTCATAACGTGGACCACGAATTCCCATTAAATCTTCAATGTCACGAGTGCTTAGTTTTTCTTTTCGTTTTTTCTTGTTTTTCTTCTTAGCTTGTTTTGATTGCTTTTTCCATTCATGCAATTGATCTCTTAGTACCTTCATTTCCCCATCCCCCTTTTCAAAATAAAAAGGACACCTATCCCTAAAACAGCTTTGATTGCCGCTTTAATGAATTGGTGTCCTCTAGTTTTCTAGCCGGACTATATTCTGTTTGCTTTCACTTTAAAAGAATTATTGTTTTAACAGTTCTATTAAATTACTCTATTCATCATTCCCTTCCAATTCCTCACTTTCTTCACGTATTTGTCCAATTAATGAAATTACAGAACCAACTGCTTGAACCCAACTTCCTATAATATCTATTAGCTTTCCTTCTTCATTTTCATTAGTTTCGTTGTTTACCTGAGTGTCTGTATCTTTCTCCACATCATTTACATTACCTTCTTTATTAGACTGGTCCTCATTTCTGATACTTTTTAATTCGTCAATACCTCCTATTGCCTGTAATGAATTCCCAATTGATTGTAATAAGTTTCCTATAATATTTAAGGATTCATCTTTATCGGATGTATCCTCAAATTCATCTGCTAATGCTGTAAGTCCACCCAAAGCCTGTGTCCAATTCCCGGCAATCACTAATTTAATTTGTGTTTCTTCTTTAAAATCCATAATCAATCCAGATATTACAGTGACATTACCAATTGATTGGATTTCATTACCGATTTGTTCAAGAGACACTTCTCCTTGACCATCAGCCTCTAAAGCATTTCCAACAGCCTGTAATACGTTTCCATAAACATTTAAATCCTTTCTTACATTACTGCTTATAAAATCAAAAGGCGTACTTCCAATAGCGGAAGTAATTGTTCCTATTGCTGCAACCCATGCACCAAATATCTCTTTAAATTGATTCTCCATTTAAAACATATCCCAGCATTAAGTAATTAATATAATCCTATTCAATTAATCATCTCACTGTTCATAATTTTAAATGTCTCTTTGCCATCTCCTTTTTTATAATAATGTCTTATAAAAGTATTTTTTTAGGAATTATACGTATTTGTTAAACGTAATTCTATATTGCTTTTATACATATTACTGAACCAACTTTATAAACCGACTACATCTTTGAACTTATTAAAATACTCAAGATTCATTATCCGCTCCACATAATGTAAAACGTTCAAAAAGCTCATATTGATCAGTGAAACATTCTAAACATCTTGAACAGATATACATTTGTATCACCACTTTCTTTTAAAATGAAATTTTTATTAAGTTTTATTCCCATATAACTCTTCCGATTCCGTTTATACTCTAACTGTGACTTTAAGTTACATACCACTTCTTTTAAAAGGAGTAATTATGAAAATTTTGAAATACATATTACTTAGCATTGGTTGGATTGCATTATTCGGAATATGGTGGGCTACATTCTTTCATTAAATGCATCTACCCACTGAATAAAACTCAATATTCCGTCCAGACTATAGATAACCCATCTTTAATGTGCTGTAACCAGTTAGATCTTATTTAAGACAAAGCAGTTAGCTTTTGCTAGCTGCTTTGTTTGTTAATCATTCTTTTAAGAGGAACAAGTTATATGCATAATAACTCAAACAAAATCCATACTATATTTAGGTTAGGTCTTAAAATCTAAAACCCTTATTTCAAACTTAGACCTAATATATCGCTCCTCTCTCTTCCCTGGGGCTCAGTAGCTAGCTTTTGCTAGCTGCTTTTTTTATTAAAACGAATAAAATTCGATATTCTAACAATACTAATCACAATACAACTTGCTTCTTACCCAAGTTGTATCTACTTGAGCAGTTAACTTTTATTAGCTGCTCTTATATTGAATAAATTTCTAAATTCTGTCCAATACTATAAATGGGCTGATACAGCTTGAATTCACAGTGACCTCTGTAATTTTCTTTTTCCCTTTCTCTGAGGGCTGAGCAGTTAGCTTTTGCTAGCTGCTCTTTTATATTGAGTTAATAATAAAATTTTGTTCTTATTTCTTTTTTTACACCATATACTTCTAACGTAGACCCAGCTCAAAGTGTTACCTCCTATCTTAAAGAGCACTTATGCATGGTGCTCTTTTTTAGTTTCCTTATTTCTACAAAATGAAATTTTTATTAAATTGTTCCCACATAGCATTTCAAGTTCTGTACATACTATAACTGTAACCTAAAGTTACATATCCGAGCTTGTAGGGCCTAATTCCTTTTGTACAACAAGCAGTTAGCTAATTAAGCTGACTGCTTTGTTGTGCAAAATGAAGTTTTTATTTGGCTCATTTTCACTTCCGCATAATATTTTTAATTCTGCTTATAATATAACTGTAACTTAAAGTTACATATCATTTACTTGTATTCGTGGGCTTCTTTTTCAACAAACCGCAATGGAGCAGTTAGCTAATCCAGCTAGCTGCTTTGTTGTATAAAAATCTGGCCAGCTACCTAAACCAACCAAAAAATTCGGGAGCAAAACCATGCAGATAACAATCAAAATTCTTAAATATTTATTTTTATAATTGGGATTGGCTTATTAATTACTTTAGATATATTTGCTATTTTTCCATTGTTATTCAAATAGCGTTTTTGTTAAAAACTTATCACCTTTTAACTGGACAAGCATATGTTATTGTATGGAGGCATCAATTCATAGAAACCTACCTTTATTATCAAAGAGCATGCTTATATGCGTGCTCTTTTTTTCTTGCTATGAAATAACGATTTTGTTTAAAAACTGCACATATATTAAGAACATACATACAATAATCATATTCACCTTTATATAAAGCTTAGTCATAGAGCGCCTTAAAAAGCGCTCTTTATCTTTAAATAAAGATTTTATATAAAAACTGCGCATATATTAGAAACATACATACAATAATCATGATCATCTCAGGATTAGCCATTGAGCATCTTTTAAGGTGCTCTTTGCTTTTTCAAAGATACTCACCATTTTCATAAAACAAACATATATTTACATAGACAAGACATAAATTTTATATAGACATGTACAATCTTTGTGCATGTTTTTTTATTTCAATACAAAATAAGGATTTTGTTGTAAAACTGCACATACTTACACAGCATACATACTCTATCATGTGGTATTCTTTTTCAAATTTCGTTTTACTTAAAGAGCGCCTTTGAAAGCGCTCTTTAGTTTTTAAATAAAAATTCTGGTCAAATGATTCACTTTCTTAAAAAAGTCACATATATTATCATGTACTCTTTTACAATAAGAGTCTTGGTCCTAAGAGCACTGTCAAAAGTGCTCTTTTTATTTATTGCAATGTGTCACGTTTTACATACAATAAACATACAATGTAATGAGCAGACAAGACATAGTTCCTATATAATCGTGTACATTTTTGTACGCGATTTTTTTATTAAATATAGATTTTCTTTAGTTTTTATTTAACTTTTATTCATTTTTTAGTTTATTTTTGAATACATTACTATTAAATCAAGAAATACAAAGGTTTCTCTGCAGCAGTTTCCTTGTATTCCTTGAACTCCTTGTACACAGGACCTGTTATAACTAACAGGTTCTTTAATTTTTATCATTATACAATAACTATTTTATTACGTTTCCTAACTTACAGTAATGTCCTTGAAAAAACATTCATATATATTTATCAGATGCACTTTGAAATCCCTAAAGTATCAAATACTTTTAAGAGTTGACTGACCAACACTATTCGGCTAATTTTTACAAACTTATTAAAAATAACATAGATACACAAAAAAGCTACGTTTTATATAGGATAAAAAATTATCTTACGCAAAGGAGTTTGATTATTTGTGAATTACCAAAATGATAACAATTCTAAAATTCACAAACCTTGCACTTGTCCATCCCCCACGTCTAATAGTTTAAATGTTGTTCAAACTACCCCAACAATAGTTTCTGTAAATTCTGCAATTCCACTAGATACCGTGGTAAATTCTAATGGTACGGCAATCTCATTCACACCTCCAACAACTGTTTTACTTGAAGGTGGAAGAACCTATTTGGCAATCTATGAAGTGCAAGTTATTATTCAACCAGGAGGTAATTCTGCAGGTATCACTATGTATCTTAATAATAATCCAATCATTGGCTCAGGTACTTCTCTAGGATATACTGCAGGATTCACTTCTGTATCAGCACCCGCAATTTTCACTACACCTTCAGGTATAACAAGTACTCTTACTGTTAATGTAGGACCATATTCTAATCCATTAAATACGTTGGGCTTAACTCTTGCTGTTGTAGCATTAACATAATAAAATCTAATACTCTCTAAAATGATTTTCTTTGTCCTTTAACTGTGGTTTTTGAGCTAGCCTCTAGGAACTCAACATAAATACATATAGAAAAAGAACATTATTTGGATCGATAGTACTGGGTGACTCGGCTGACACACTTGCTGAGTCACCTATTTCCCTATAATAAAATAACGCTTTTATGAAAATTCCATTGTCTAATTCCTCACTTGTCCATTTCGCTTTTCTCTATCCCTGCATTTACTATTAGTAATACTAACTATTCAGAGGTAAAAATATAATGGACGAGTTTTTATCTTCTGCTGCAATAAATCCTAATTTAGTTGGACCTACTTTACCACCTGCTCCACCATTCACACTACCGACTGGGCCGACTGGATCACTATCAGTAGCTTACGGAACTTTTTGGCAAACGGATATCATTACAGTCCCTTTCGAATCCCTTTTTCTTTTAATCAGGCTGACCCTATGGTAGGGGGAATTTCTCTGTTAAATCCAACCACAATTAATATCACACAAGCTGGGGATTATCGGATTTCTTTCATTTCTTCGATTAACTTGACTGTAGCTCTTTCATTCCCTTATTCGCCTACCATTTCTATACTATTAAATAACAGTCTGATTCCAAATTTCAAAGCTACTTTCGGTCTTTTAATACAAGATTCAGAGGATGTAGATTGCGCTCAACTCATTGGGGACACTATTTTATCAGTCCCAGCCAATTCAACACTTCAACTTATTAATAATAGCTTTGTAGGCGACACAGCCATTCGTACATGTGATAATGGAATAAATGCTTTGGAATTAAACATTATCAAATTAAACTAGTACAAGTACTCTTTTAAAACTAGATGCTATTTCGGCATCTGGTTTTCAGTTTCTAATGACATTTTCGTACAAAGAATACACAAAAAATCAAAAAACTTCATAAAATATTTCATATTCTTTTCTTTTTAGAATGGATAGTCTTTACAGAGCACTTTCCCAAGTGCTCTTACATTTACATATCAAATAACGTTTTTAATTAAATACGAGAGCGGATTTTATTATTTTGTACAAGCACTCTATTCTTTTTTTAATAAAATATACAGATATCTCAAAGAAAGGAGAGCGACATAAGTATGGCTGATTATTTTTATAAAGATGGTAAAAAACATTACAAAACACAATCTTATTCTCACCATCAAAAAGACAACTGTTTTATTGAAACCCATACAATAACTGGTTCGAATACAGCTTTAAATTTCAGCGTACCAGCTAACACTACAAGAACTGCTTTTGAAGATTTCACCAATAACCACAATAAAACATTACTTGATCTTCGCATTCCCGGTACTTCCCAACCAATTGAAGTAACTATCCGAACAAGAAGTTCTCGTCTGCCGATTACTGTAACAATAGTTGCAGGTGAAACCAAGGTATTCCAAGTAGAGGATTTCCATAGCCTCACTCTCACAAATAATACTAATATCAATAGCAATATTGGTATATTCATTCAAAAAACATTTTGTATCTGTTGCAATAATCAAAATGATTCTCGTAACAAGTATTATAAAGAACAATCAAATTCTCACTATCAAAAAGATAACTGTTTCATCGAAACTCATACCGTAGCTGGTTCAGAAACTACCCCAACCGAAAATGCACCTTTAACTATAATCGTACCCCCTGACACTTCAAGAAGAGTTTTTGAAGATTTCACTAATAATCACAACAAAACATTACTTCAAATATCTGTTCCCGAAGATGTCTCCCCCATCGAAGTCACTATTCAAACAAGAAAATCTCCCACACCAATTATCGTGACTCTTGCTACAAATGAAACAAGAGTATTTCAAGTAGAAGATTTTCAAAGCCTTACTCTCACAAATAATACCGATTTCCTTAATTTCATTGAAATATTGATCAAAAAGACATTTTGTATCTGCTGCAATGATAGGAATAATTCGTGCGACGGATATTACCGTGATTACGAATGTGAGTGTTAGATTGACTCCCCAAAAGAATCCTTATAAAGGGTTCTTTTACTTTATTATCATCTAATCATTCACATTTGTTCAACATTTCATCTCTTAACAAAATTCCAATTTAATTAATATCCTACAAAATAATACTTTCATTAAAAAATCATTCATATTTCATTTTACGAATAATTTTTTTTATATCGTACATACTATCTGCAAGCCGATTTCCCACGGCTGTACTCTTTCCAAACGGAGCTCTCTCCTCCGTACCACTTGAGGACAGGTGGGTAACTTTATTAGTTGCCTGCCGTTTTTACGTATAATCGTAAAACTTCTTGTCCATACTTTTTAGAGAAAACATCTTATGCCATTTGGAGCAACCTCCAGCACATGATATTTGTACGGCCGTTCCTATAAAGGAGCGGTCTTATTTTATCTTTGCTTGCCCCTTTTCTATTCAAATAACGCTTTTTTTTAAATCCCATTGCCTAATTCCTCGTTTGTCCATTTCACTTTACTCTATCTTCACATTTATTATTAGTAATACGAATTTTTCAGAGGTGAAAATATAATGGACGATTTTTTATCTTCTGCTTCAATAAATCCTAACTTAGTCGGACCTACTTTACCACCAATTCCTCCATTCACACTGCCGACTGG